>CAZFUK010000614.1:0-3403 GCA_964522005.1 uncultured Anaerolineales bacterium
TGCTCTTCCTGAGCGAAACCTTCACGGTCAAGCGGCCCGACCTGGAATACGCCTGGATCGAGGGCTGGTTCATTGACCCGGCCGAGAAGCGCAAGGCGTTCACCCGGCTGGCGATTGCCCGCGCCAACCTGATTCAGGCGCTCATCACGCTGGACTTCTGGCCGGCGGACCGCGAGCGTCTGCTGCCCGCCTGGGACGACCTTATGGACTCGCTGCGCCCGGCCCCCTTCCCTACGAGGGAAGGGGGAGAAGAGGCCACGCGCCCCTCCCTTCATAGGGGAGGGGATGGGGGAGGGGTTCCCCACGCTAAACTTGTCCTCCGCCCTGCCTGTGCTATAATCAGCCTATATTATGACATCCTCAACGCATCCCCCCACCAGGTCAGGCCCGCGCAAGCCCCGCATTGGGCTAAGCGCGCATTTGCTGTCCCTGGCCGAGGACTACCGGGGCGCGGGCATCAACCGCTACATCAGTGCCCTCTTAGCCCACCTGCCCCAGGCCGCCCCCCAGTTGGAGACCGTCGCCTTTGTGGGCGAAGCCCGCCTGCGCCATGCTCCCCCGCCGGGCGTGCGGCTGGCCTACCCCCTCTGGCCGACGGGCCGCCAGCGCGCTGCCCGTATCGCCTGGGAGCAACTGGCGCAGCCCGTCGCCCTCCGACGCGAGGGCGTTGACCTCGTCCACGGCATGGCCTATGCCCTGCCCCTCCTGGGACCGGCGCCGGGCGTGGTAACGGTCCACGACCTGAGCTTCCGACTCTACCCAGGGGCCTTCAACCGCGCCAACCGCCTGTACCTGAGCGCCATCACGCGGGCCAGCGTTCGGCGGGCGAGGGCCGTCATCGCCGACTCGGCCAACACCGCCCATGACCTGACGCGGCTGCTCGGTGTTCCCCCTGAAAAGGTGGTGGCGATACCGCTGGGGGTGGACGCGCGGTATGCCCCGCCCTCGCCGCAGCAAGTGACCGAGTTCCGCCGGCGCCAGGGCCTACCCGACCGCTTCATCCTGTACGTGGGCACGCTCGAACCGCGCAAGAACCTGCCCGTGCTGGTCCGCGCCTACGCCCAACTGCGCCACGCCGACCCGGCCGCGCCCAAGCTGGTCCTGGCCGGGGGCGCGGGTTGGCGGTACGCGCCGCTGTTCGGGTTGGTCGAAGAGTTGGGCCTGAAGGATAGCATTGTGTTCCCTGGCTATGTGCCCCAGGCCGACCTGCCGCTGTGGTACGCCGCCGCCGAGGTGCTGGCCTACCCGTCGCTCTACGAGGGCTTCGGCCTGCCGCCGCTCGAAGCGATGGCCTGCGGGACGCCGGTGGTGACCTCGACAGCGTCCTCACTGCCCGAAGTGGTGGGCGACGCGGGCCTGATGGTCTCCCCCGACGACCCGGCCGCCCTGGCCCACGCCCTCCATCGGCTCCTGACCGAGGCTGACCTGCGCGCCGAGATGCGAGCGCGGGGGCTAGCGCGCGCCAGGCAGTTCACCTGGCAGCGCACGGCCGAGGCCACCGCCGAGGTCTATCAGCGTGTCTTGACGGGGCAGCCGTTACCCACCCTGGCGACCCACCAGCCCCCGGTCGCCACGGGCACGTTCAACCAGAACGGTCTTGACCGTCGCGGGGCTGAGGTTCCAGGGGGGCGCGCATGAAAGCTCCTATCCGCCGCCGCTGGCGTCTGGCGCTCGCCGCTTCGGACGCCGTCGTGATTCTCGTCGGCTTCGCGCTGGCCTACTGGATGAGCTACGACACCGGCTTGATCCAGCCCGTGGATGAAGTCAACTTCGTGGAGTTCAGCGCCTACTACGGCGCGGCCGCCCTGCTGACCCTCAGCCTGCTCATGGCCTACAAGATTGAGGGGCTGTACGACCAGCGGCGCGGCGCGTCCTGGCTCGACTCGGTCTACACTATCTTTAGCGGCACCGTCGTCGGTATCGCGGCGCTCATCGTCTGGTTCTTCTCGTCGCGGCCGCTGGCCGTCTCCCGCCTGATGCTCGTCTACGCCGCCGTCATCATCATCGTCTTGCTCTCCGTCAGCCGCCTGGTCGAGAGTTCGCTGCGCTATGCCCTGCACCGGCGCGGCATCGCCACCGACCGCCTGCTCATTGTCGGCGCGGGCGAGCTAGGCCGGGCCATCATGCGCAGCGTAGTGGCTCAGCCGGAACTGGGCTACCAGATTGTGGGCTTCGTGGACGACAGCCCCGAGGTGGCCGGCACGGCGATTGGCCGCTACGAGTGGCTCGGACCCGTCGCCAAGGTGGGCCATCTGCTGCGCGATGCCCAGGTGGACGACGTCATCGTCACCCTGCCGTGGTACTCGCGTGACCTGATTATGCACGTGCTTCAAACATGTGAGGCGCTGGGCGTGCGGGCGCGCATCGTGCCCGACATGTTCCAGTTGCGGCTGAACCAGGTCCACCTCGATTCCATCAACGGCATCCCCCTCATCGGCGTGCGTGAGACCAACATTCGCGGCTGGAACCGCGCCGTCAAGCGCGCCCTGGACGTGGCGCTGGCCGCCCTCTCCCTGGTCGTCGCCTCGCCCCTCATGGCCCTGGTCGCCCTGGCGATTAAGCTCGACTCGCCTGGCCCGATTCTGCTGCGCCAGACGCGGGTCGGCCTCAACGGCAAGCTGTTTACCGTCTACAAGTTCCGCTCCATGCGCGTCGGCGCGGACAAGGAGTTGAGCCGCCTTCAGGCGCATAACGAGGCGCAGGGGCCGATCTTCAAGATGCGCAACGACCCGCGCCGCACCCGTGTCGGCCGCTTTATCCGCAAGACCAGCCTGGACGAGTTGCCCCAGTTCCTGAATGTCCTCAAGGGTGACATGAGCCTGGTCGGCCCGCGCCCGCCCATCCCGACCGAGGTCGAGAAGTACGACGACTGGCA
Organism: uncultured Anaerolineales bacterium; assembly: GCA_964522005.1. GTDB lineage: Bacteria > Chloroflexota > Anaerolineae > Epilineales > JAHCIE01 > JAHCIE01. The sequence goes on from CAZFUK010000614.1 coordinate 2,876, forward strand.
CCGCCGCCGGCTGGAGGTCAGCCCCGGCATTACCGGGCTGTGGCAGGTCAGCGGCCGCAGCCAGTTGACCTTCGATGAGATGGTCATGCTGGACCTGTACTACGCCGAGAACTGGTCCCTGGCCCTGGACCTGAAGATTCTGCTGCGCACGATTCCTACCGTCCTCCTCGGCACCGGCGCATACTAGGATGACGTAAGACTGGCGCGCTGGTGCGAGTCCAATGACCGAGACCCTGTGCCGTCGGCTCCGCGCCGACGGTTATCTTTCCCTGTGGGGGTAGCGCTGTGCCTGTCTATGTGTATCAGTGTCCGACGTGTGGTCAGTTTGAACAGCGGCAATCCTTCAACGACCCGGCCCTCCAGACCTGCCCGACGTGCGGCCAGCCGGTGCGCCGCCTGATTCGCCCCGCGCCCATCGTCTTTAAGGGGTCCGGCTGGTACAGCACCGACAGCCGGGGCAGTTCGTCGTCAGCGGCGAGCAGCGGTCCCAAGGACGGGGACAAGAAGGCCGACGGCAAGGCCGAGACC
>CAZFUK010000615.1:0-3402 GCA_964522005.1 uncultured Anaerolineales bacterium
GGCGTGCCCGTCCGCCCGCACACCGTCACCATTGAAACCAAGATGGCGGAGTTGCGGCAACGACTGGTGCACGGCCCCCTCGCCTTCCACACCTGGCTGGCCGACGCCCAGACCCGCTACGAGGTCATCGCCTCGTTTCTGGCGCTGCTTGAACTCATCAAGCAGCAGGCCGTCCAGGCCCGCCAGAGCGGCCCCTTTGCTGACATCTGGCTGGAACCGCTGCCGCCGCGAACCTAGTCCGCCTCCCCCGCCGCGCCCATCGCCAGCGCCATCGAACCTAACACCCCGGCGTAGCCACCCAGCGCGGGCGGGACGATGTAGCGGTCAATCGCGTCCAGCACGGCCGGCGACTGGACATAGCCGTTGAGCAGGCGCTGCACCTCGGCCCTGAGCAGCGGGAAGAGGTGCGGCTGGTTCATCACCCCGCCCCCTAGAACGAGACGTTGGGGCGACAGGGTGCAGATGAAGCAGACCAGGGCCAGCGCCAGGTAGTGGGCCTGAAGCGGCCAGGCCGGGTGGTCGGCGGTCAGGGTGTCGCCGCGCTGGCCCCAGCGGGCCTCGAGGGCGGGGCCGGACGCCAGCCCCTCGAGACAATCGCCGTGGTAGGGGCAACTGCCGGGGAACGGGTCGGCCTGCCAGTCGTGGGGCAGACGAATGTGGCCCAACTCCGGGTGAATCAGTCCGTGGACCAACTTCCCCCCGGCCATGACGCCGCCGCCAATCCCTGTGCCCACCGTGATATAGATGAACGTGTCCAGCCCCTGGGCCGCGCCCCACCGCCACTCCCCCAGGGCCGCCGCGTTGACATCCGTATCGAAGGCCACGGGCAGCCCCAACGCTCGGCGGAACGCGCCCGCCACGTCGGTATTGGGCCAGCCCGGCTTGGGCGTCGTCGTCACGTAGCCGAAGGTAGGCGAGGCGGGGTTGGGGTCCACCGGCCCAAACGAGGCGACCCCCAGCCCGGCCAGGTCGGCCTGGTAGCCGCGAAAGAAGTCAATCGCCCGCCCCAGCGTCTCTTCGGGCGTGGTGGTTGGAAAGCGCGTCTCGGCGCGGATGTCGTGCGGGCCGCTGCCAACCGCGCACACGAACTTGGTCCCGCCCGCCTCGACGCCGCCGTATAGTCGTGTCATGCCTATCGCCTCCTCCATCGGTTAGTCCTAGGGGAAGGATATAATACTCCGATAAGCCCTAGCTGACGAGTCACATACGTCAAACTAACGTGAAAACGCGGAGAGATGCCATAACAGGCGGTGTCAGGGCTACGTTTTGAGAGTCAGAGCCGTTCACTCTCTCAAGGAGTACGCCGCATGACCCCGCAAGCACCTCCCCCTAGCTCGTCATCGTCGCGAGCGCACCGCCTGCCGCGCTCGTTGCCCCTCGTCAGCGTCCTAGTCATGGCCCTGGCCCTGGCCTTCGCGCTGACCGGTTCCTATGGCGCGGCCTATGGCGCGCCGGATCTGCAAGCCCTACCGACTCCCACCATCACCCCCACACCTGCCGTAGCCCAGACCGGCCCGCTAAGCCAGTGTCTCGCGGTGCGCACCTATGGCCGCGAGAGCTACGGCGCGGGTGACCCCAACGTCACCCTCCGCACCCTGGCGACGGCGTGTGGGACAGCGCCAGACGGCGCGGGGGTGGTGGAGGACCGGCCCTACACCGACCCCGAGGGGCCGTTCGACCCGCAGAACGCCCAGGCGCCGCGCTACGACAGCCTCACCTGGAACCCGGCCATCATGTCGGAGGCCTTCACCCCCGACGAGAACCAGCGGGCGGGCCTCTACCGCCAGTTGTTCGCGGGTGGCATCAACGCGGCGGAGAAGGTGTGGGCGCGGCAGTGGTACGAGCCGGACCACCTGGACAAGAACCAGGACGGCTCGACGCTGTTCCCGTTCCTGACGCCGGACGACATCCACTACCCGGCCATCATGCAGGAGTACACCTACACCCTGCTCGGCAACCAGCCGCTGGCCCAGGAACCCCGCCCGGCCTATGGCCGCGTCGGCGCGACCACCCTGGTCTTGCCCATCGGCCAACGCAAGGGTGAACTCCTCAGCGCCAACGGCGCGCTCCAGACCTCCGGACCGGCCACGACACGCGGCCAGGGCCTGACCTCGCTGGACGCCGACTTTGACGACGTGCCCGACATTGTCCACGTCGAGAGCGAGCAGAGCCTGTTCAATGCCCTGTCGCGCAATGTGACGGTGGACTTCAACCAGAACTGCACCCTCGACCCGCTGGACACCGACGGCGTCCCCCTCTCCGGCGACGAACTCGCCATCCTGCGCCTGGACCCCAAGACGCTGGACCTGGACCCGAACTCGCCCAACGGCACGGTCATCCAGTTCCTGGACCACGTCGCGGTCCTGCGCAACATGAACACCAACCCCAACGGCGCGCAGTTTGACATCTACTGGACCGGCAGCCTCGGCCCGCGCTACCTGGGCGCCGTCGTGCTGGGCCAGGGCGATATCGCCCTGGCGAACGTCAACGGCGCGCCCACGGTCATTCGGGCGGGCGACGGCAACCTGGGCCTCCAGAACAGCGCGCCCTGGTTCCTCTACGTCGAAAGCTCCGACGCGGTGGACGGTCAGGTAACGGTCATCGCGGGCCGCGCGGTGGGCGCGACCTTCGCCCCCATGGAGCAAGGCCCCAACGACCCCAACACCGCCAGCACCGAACCCTGGTGGCTCAAGCGGTTCTACGTGGACGGCCACGAGTACAACGTCGTCGCCATCAACACGCGGCCTGGCCCGACCGCCAGCGCCCCCATTGGCGCGAACACGCGCAACGGCCGCGCCATCAGCCCGACGACCCCCGTAAATGATCTCTCCGAGTTCAACTATATCACGCTGCGGACGCCCATCCCCAAGGGGCCGAACGTGACCATCTTCCAGCACTCGGTGGTCTTGCAGGGCTACCTGCCGGGCCAGCGGCTAAGCGTGCTGCCGCCGTACAACTACGAGCACTACACCCTGGCCGACGTGCAGGCGATCACCCAGTTCGCCACCGACGAGAGCACCGTCCCCTACTTCGGCCCGTTGGTCGGCCCCGTGGCGCCCATTGTCCAGGATGACGGGCCGCTACCCTATCGCGGCGTCTATCCGGGCATCACCGTCGGCCCCTACGACGACCCCGCCGCCACCTCGTTCTTCTATGTCCAGGAGGACCGCGAGCCGGAGTTCATCGGTGAGTTGGCCGAGAAGTACGGGCAGTACTTCGTGGGTGACATTGACCCTGAGTTCTTCTACCTGGAGCAGTACTGGACGCAGCCGGACCGCTTCACCGCCTTCTGCTTGCCCAACCTGCCTGAGGCTGCGGGGCGGGTCAACCCCGACCTCTACCTGCTGACCAGCGGCTTCCGCGCCCCCCAGGGCGAGTACCGCCGCTGGGTGCAGGACCAGG
>CAZFUK010000616.1:0-3397 GCA_964522005.1 uncultured Anaerolineales bacterium
CCATCGCCATGCCGCGCTCGTGGGGCGCCCAGTCGGTGATGGCCGCGCCGTCGAGGAGAATCTCACCGCGCGACACCTTCTCCAGGCCCGCGACCAGGTTGAGCGTCGTGGTCTTGCCGCAGCCCGACGGCCCCAGGAGCGTCACAAAGGAGTGGTCAGGAATCTCCAGCGACACATCGCGGACGGCCTGGACCATACCAAACGTTTTGGAGATATTCTTCAAGCTTACCCGGCTCATACCAGACTCCAGTAGTTAGTCGTCGGTAGCCAGTAGCCGGTAGTCTGATGTCTGACTACCGACGACTGACTACTGTCTACTCCCTTAGTACTTCACTCCCTCTACCAGGCCCCGCACGATGTAGTTGTTCAGGATAAACACGACCGCGACGACGGGCAGGACGGCGAGCATGCCGGTGGCCGCGACGAGCGAGATGTCGGAGTGGAAGGACGCGCTGACCAGCGCCGAGAGCTTGACCGTGATGGGCACGGCCAGTCGCGTCGAGAGAATCAGGCCGAACAGGAACTCGTTCCACGCGCCGATGAAGGCGAAGATGGCGGTGGCGACGACGCCGGGCGCGGAGACGGGAATCATGACGCGGAACAGCGCGCCGAAGCGCGAGCAGCCGTCCATGCGCGCGGCGGCTTCCAGCGACGGCGGGACTTGCTCGAAGAAGTTCTTGAGCATCCAGATGACATAGGGCAGCAGGAACGTGGTGTAGACGATGATGAGCGCGGCGTAGGTGTCCAGCAGCTTCAGGTCGCGCATGAGCAGGAACATGGGGATGATGAGGACGATGGCCGGGATGGTGCGCGTGATAATGGTGCCGACCAGGAAGAGGTTCTTGTGCGGGACGTTGAGCCGCGCCAGGGGATAGGCGGCCAGCGAGCCGAACAGCAGGCACACCAGCATGGTCATAAACGAGACGATGGCGCTGGTCTGGAGGGCCTGGATGTACTCGGGCTGGCGCAGAATCTCCAGAATCCAGCGCAGGCTGACCGACTGCCAGCTCAGGCGCATGGGCACGGAGACATAGTTGATCTCCGGCTGGACGCTCATGGTGGCGATCCAGGCGACCGGCGCGACGGCCCACAGCAGGAACAGCAGCACCAGGGCGTAAATGATGGATGGGCGGAGCCAGGGTAACGCTAGTCGTGGGGTCATGACGGTACTCTCTCAGAAGACCTGACAGGTTTCTAAAACCTGTCAGGTCTAGCCTGAAACCTTCGGCCGGCGTTGGAGCGTCGCCAGTAGCGACAGGGCGCTCAGGAACAGAATGAGCAGCGCCAGCAGAATCGCCATCGCCGAGGCCTTGCCCAGCGTTAGGCGCTCGAAGGCATTGATGTAGACCAGGTAGCTCAGCAGGACGGTGCTCTGCGCCGGACCGCCGCGCGTCAGGGTAAAGATCAGGTCGAACACCTGGAGCGAGACGATGGTCTGGAGCAGGACAATGAAGATCAGGCTAGGGCGGAGGTGGGGCAGGGTGACGTGGACAAAGCGCGACCAGATGCCCGCGCCGTCCATCTTGGCCGCCCGATAGAGCGAGTCGGGGATACTCTGGAGGGTGGCCAGGGTCAGCAGCGTCAGGAAGGGCATCTGCTTCCACGTCGTCGCCAGGGCCGCCACGGTCAGGGCGAACTGGGGGTTGTCCAGCCAGGCCTGGTAGCGCGAGATGACGCCGAGTTGGAGCAGAATGGCGTTCACCAGGCCGTAGTTGGGCTGGAACAGGTAGCGCCACATGACGCCGTTGACCACAGGCGCCACGGCCCACGGCAGCAGGACGAGGACGCGGGCCAGCTTGCGGCCTCGGAATGGCTCGTTGAGCAGGAGGGCGAGCGACACCGAGAGGATGATGCTTGAGAGCACCGTCATCGCGGCGAAGAACAGCGTCCGGGACAGCGCCTCGCGCACCGCCGTCTCGCCCAGCAGGTCAATGTAGTTCTGGGCGCCGACGAACGTGCGGTCGGGCGAGATGGTGAGTTCAATCCCCTGCACGCTCATCAGGGCCGCGTAGGCGATGGGAAAGAGGAGGAAGACGGCGATGATGAGGGCGGTGGGCGCGAGCAGCAGCAAACCGAAGTAGCTCTCGTCCATGCGGTTGAACCGCTGCCACAGGCTGGCGCGTTCTGTCGGCTGGGGCACAGGAAGCGCGGTGCTCATACGAAACTCCAGTACCTCGGTAGTCAGTAGTCAGTAGTCGGTAGTCAGTAGTCAGAAAGAGAATCTGACTACTGACTACTGTTTACTGACTACTGTTTACCGACTACTCTCTACTTCGCCTTGGCCCAGTAGGCGTCAATCAGCTTCTGGCCGTCGGCCTGCACGCCCTTGACGGCATCCGCGACTGACTTCTCGCCCTTGAACATCTTCTGCATCTGGTCGTTGAAGACGTTGCCCAGGTCGAAGTAGAAGGGCGAGCCGTAGCGCGGGGCCGAGTACTTGGCCTGCTCCTTGACCACCGCGAACTGGGGCGACGCCTTCTGCACTTCGGGGTCGTCGTAGGTGGACAGGAGCGCGGGCGGACGGCCCCACTTCATCGCCACTTGCTTCTGGACTTCGGGCGACACCATGTGCTCCAGGAAGGCCAGAGCGACGTCCTTGTTCTTGCCGAACTTGTTGATGGCGAAGCCCTCGAACAGGCCCAGCGAGCCGCTGCGGTTCTTGAGGCCGGGGATGATGCCCGTGGCGGCCTTGCCCACGATCTGCGACTGGGCCGGATCCATGGTCAGGGTGTAGGGGTTGGGGGCGGCGATGTAGTGGGCGAAGTTGCCGGCGCGGAACACCTTGCCCTGCTCGATGGAGCTGTTAATGGACAGGCCGTTGGGGTCTACGATCTTGTCCTTGGCGACCGCGTCGTAGATGGCCTGCATGGTCAACAGGCCGGCCTCGTTGTCCACCTGGAGCTTGGTCAGGTCCTCGCTAATCAGCAGAGCGCCGGTCGTGTTGAACAGCGTGGCGAAGGTCGTCCAAGCCGAGTTGCCGTCGCCCATGGTAAACAGCGTGGCGTACTTGCCGCCCGTCGTCAGCTTCTTGCTGTACTCGACAAACTGCGCCCAACTCTCCGGCGGCTTGGCCGGGTCCAGCCCGGCGGCCTTGTAGAGGTCGGTGTTCCACATAAGGATGAAGATATTCGAGTCGAAGGGGATGCCGTAGCGCTTGCCGAGGAAGGTGAAGGCTTTGGCGGCCGTCGGTGAGACGCCTTCCAGTGTCTTGGCCGGGAACTTGTCGGTGATGTCCTCCATCAAGGAGCGGCCATACTTGGCGCTCAGCGTCTCCCAGGAGTAGAGGATGTCCTGCGAGCCGTCCTGCGAGGCAACGAAGACGGCGTACTTGGCGTCGGCATCGCCGCTGCCGATGGACGTGTAGTTGACCTTGGCGCCTGTCTTGTCCTGGAACATA
>CAZFUK010000617.1:0-3397 GCA_964522005.1 uncultured Anaerolineales bacterium
GGCGCCGCGCTGCCCACGTTGGCGAAGCGCGTCGAGATGAACACGTCGCTGAACCGGGCGTCGGGCGCGGCGAAGCGCGAGTCCGTCCACGAGCCGTAGACGTAGTTGCCGCGCACCACGATCTGGTCGTAGTCGCCCATGAACAACCCACCTCGGAACGAGTAGTCGAAGTTCGAGGCCTGGCTGGACAGCTTGACGTCGCTGAAGGCCAGGCTGGGCCGGTTGGCGACCGACATGTAGCGGTTGCCCAGCTTGTCGCCGGCGTCCTCGCGCCGGTCGTAGTAGGCCACTACGATCATGCCGTTCTCCGACACCGCCACCGACGGGAACCACTGCTGCTTGCGGTTGTGGAACGTGTCCTGGTTCACGCGCTGTGCCTGCGTCCAGGTCTGGCCGCCGTCGGTAGACTTGCTGATGAACACATCGGTGTCCATGACCGGCTCAGGGTTGAAGCGCGACTCCGTCGCGTAGCGGCTGTTGCGCCAGTTGGGCTTGGGCACGCCGCGTACGCCGTTGCGGTTGTCGCTCCACACCTGGTACAGGTCGCCGGTGACGGGGTCAACGGCCAGCGAGCCGAAGGAATTGACGCGGAAACACGAGTTAGGCATGGTCGCCCGCCCATAGCTGTTGTAGGGGCAGGCGGCGCCGTTGACCGTCTGGTAGTACCCGAAGCTGTCGTAAACGTCGTCAATCTTCCACGGCCCCTGCCACGTCTGCCCACCATCGCGTGAACGCACGACCAGCATCTGGTTCTCGTCCGGCGTATCGAAGTTCTCGAACGAGACGTACACCGTCCCGTCCGGCCCCACCATCACATAGGAGCCTTGGTTATCATCGCAGGGGATGGAACGGCGGGGGCCGGTGCCCGTGTACTCGTAGTCGCACTGTTCCGAGCTGCCCGAAATCTTCCTCGGCGTGGACCAGGTGTCGCCGTGGTCCGACGAGTAGGACAGCATGATGGGCGCGCCAAGGTACTCGTAGTCGTTGGCCGGGTCATACTGGAACTGGGTCCAGACCACGTAGACTCGGTCGCTGTAGGGGCCGGCCGTCTGGTCCACCGCCATCCATTCCTTGTCGTTCAGGTTGCCGTTGGCCGGGTCGGCCTCATAGGTGACGATCCCGTTGGGCCGCACAGGGCTGCTGGGCGCGGCAGTGAACAGGGGCTGCCGCCAGGTGTGGCCGACGTTGTCCGAGCGAACGACAATGATGCCGTTGCGGCCGACGGGCGCGGGTTCGGCCTCATCGCCGTCGTCCCCCTGGCCCTTGTCGCCGCCCTCGTTATCGCCTTCGCCGGCCTGCATGGTCGGCCCCATGAAGTCTTCACGCGTGAAGTGGAGTTGGGCGTAGTAGGCGCGGCCCTCGCGGTCGAAGGCGATGACCGGGTCGCCGCCCCCATCAGGCACGCGGCCATTGTTCACCACATGCCCGTTCTGCAGAATGGGCATCGTCCTGGCTGACCGCATAGCCGCTCATGCCAAACCCGAGGTGGTAGTCGTTCATGCCGACGATGATGTTGAGCGGGTTGGTCGGGTTGACCGCGATGGACGTTTCATTGTGGGGGCGGAGGCTCCAGTCCTGGGACGTCGCCAGCACATCGCGCAGCGGGCCGCTGATAGGGCTGTAGGCATCGGTACCGGCGGCCAGGCCGGGCCGGACGCCACTACTGGCGGCGTCGCCGTCGGCGGCGCGCGCGGCTGTCACGGCGGTGAGTGACTCGCGCGACGCGTCCCGCCGGGCGCGGCGACGGACACAGACGGGCCAGAGGCTAGACTAGGCTGGCTGGCCGTCACCGTCGTGCGGCCCGTCAGCAGCAGGGCGGCGACGCCCAGGACCAGTGCGGCGGCGAGCGACGGGAAGAACTTCACTCTGTGCATAGGGATTCCTCCTAGAATCCACTGGGGCCACCCACGCCAAGGCGGGCGGTCATGGGCTGCAACTTGGCCGGCCGGTCAATCCCACAGAGCAGGGGAAGAGTGAGGGTAGTACGCCTGATAGGCCTCCTTTCAGGGCCGTGTCCACTCGGTCAGGGGCCGTCGAAGCCCAGTCCCTAGGCCACTAGAGACTGCGGTCGAGAGTTGTAGGGTTGAGTGGAGCAGGCGACAACGGAGGAGAGGGAGGACAACAGGTCGAGCCAGCGCTTATTGTACACCTGTCAAGGAAAACGTCAAGTGCCTCTGAGGGTCTTACCAACGTCAGGAACCCTCCAGTTACTTCAGGATATTAAAAATGCCAAAATGTCATCCGATCCTCACAGCGGGTGACTTTAACATCCCTTAGAGGGAGTTAAGGAGCGGAGTGACATAGCCCGCTATCGGTAGCCAGGAAGGTGAGCGGGGCCAGCGAGATCAGTTGAGCAGTGGTGTTCCCCGACCAGTGGAAATCAGCAAACTGCCCCACCTACGGTGGTGAAAATACTGGTGGCCTCTCCCGTCGTTAGATCGGTGTGGCCCGTGTAGCGGATGGTAAGCGTACCGCCTGGCCCGGTCGCCACATATGAGCCTTGCAACTGCGACTTGTGCGTGACGTTGTTGATCATGATGTCTTGAGCGCCGGTGAGCGTATAGCCACTCAGGAAGCCCGAGGTGTACACACCCTCTACGCCACTGTCGCGGAAGTGAGTGACCTGCGCCGTCGTGGTCACTGTCCCTGTACTCGTGGTGAAGATAGTCAGGTTGGCCGTGCAGATAGTGGGTGGCCCAGCGGCATCCGTGGCGTCGGTCAAGAGCATCCCTGTCAGCAGCAGGACGCATAACCCGACAGTGAATTCGATAGCCCTTCGCATCGGGTTCTTGCTAAAACTATCCCTACTATCACTTTATTTAGATAAGCAGATTAACGAGGATTGATCCTTGCGAACCTTTCAATCTTCTATCTCGACAAGACGGCCAGACCAACGTAGATAGAATAAGAGATACGGGTCAGGAATGTCGAAGACAAGTTTCTGTTCATCCCAGTCAATCACACGTTCTTTCGGGAACTTCTCTAATGCCAACTTGGACATCTGCTGGCAACTTCCAATAATGCTTGATCCAACAGGCTCATCAACTGTACAAACCCTATGGACACGTTGCACAATTTCATCATATGGAAACGACAATAGTGGAGGGTTAGAGGCTATAGCCTTTAGAATACAACGATATACGTCTCCTTCGCTCTGGTCTGTAAACTTGTACGTCTTACGTTCAGTTCCACGTGTTTTTGGACCGCTATCGAGTACATCAACAAGAGAGCGGAAATCTGTAGATGATGCTGTCCGCTCAAAGATGTGGCGAAGCCGCTGATCTGATACTATAATCTTTCGACGGTCTGCTGCCGTTTCACGAAGGTCGAGATCAAAGCAAGCATTTAGGCAGATAGCTTGCATAAGCTGTGGAGAGCCTGCGGCTTCAGTCACAAA
>CAZFUK010000618.1:0-3389 GCA_964522005.1 uncultured Anaerolineales bacterium
TCGTTGTTGAGCCGGGCGATGAGGTCGCCTTGAGCGGCCAGAAGGCCGGCGTTGACCGCGCCCGCGAACCCCTGGTTGGTCGGTAGGGGGATGAGCCGCACGTCGGGGTAACGCTGGCCGATGAGCGCCCGCGACTCGTCGGTCGAGGCGTTGTCCACGAGGATCACCTCGTGGTCGGCGTAGGTCTGCCGCCGCAGCGCGTCCAGGCACGTCGGCAGGTGCGCCACGCCGTTCCAATTCGGAATGATCACCGAAACGAGATGGGACATAAGCCTTTGAGTGTATCACAAGGGAAACGATAGCATAATACCACATGCACTACAACGCTGGCCGGAGCGTCACGCTTCACCAAGAGCGGCGAAGTAGGCGGCGAGGGCGGCGGGCCAGGGGCGCAGGCGGACGCCGAGGGCGGCGGCGCGGGTGTTCGCCAGCGGCGCGAAGGCGGGCGGCCGCGCCGGGCGCGGGTAGTGGTCAATGGGCTGGACGGGCACGTGGCCTCGGCCGGCCTGGGCCAGGATGGCGCGGGCGAACTCCCAGCGCGAGGCATAGCCCTCGTTCGCCAGGTGGAAGATACCGGCGGCGGGCAGCGGCAGCAGGCGTCCGATGGCGTCGGCCAGGTCGTCGCAGAAGGTGGGGTTGCCGACCTCGGTGGTCACGACGGACAGCGCGCCCCGCTCGTCGGCCAGTTGGACCATGCGCGTGACAAAGTTGCGCCCCCCCAGCCCATAGAGCCAGGCGGTGCGGGCGACCTTGGCCTGGGAGTAGGCGGCCAGGACGCGCCGCTCGCCGTCGAGCTTGGACGCGCCGTAGACCGACAGGGGGTGGGTGGGCGCGTCCTCGGCGTAGGGCGCGGCGTTGTCCAGCCCGTCGAAGACGTAGTCGGTGCTGACGTGGACCAGGGGCACGCCCAACTCGGCAGCGGCGCGGGCAACATGCTCCGCGCCGCGCCCGTTAATGGCATAGGCCCGCTCGGGCTCGCGCTCGCAGCCGTCCACATGGGTCATGGCCGCCGCGTTGACCAGGGCCGACGGACGCAGCGCGACGAGCCGGGCGACGATGCTCTCGTCGGCCACGTCCCACTCAGGGCGCGCCAGGGGGAGGACGGCGTGGCCCTGACCGGGCAGCCGTCGCGCCAGGGCGCGGCCGAGTTGGCCGTTGGCGCCGAGAATGGCGACTGGCATGGCGAACCCCTCCCCCTAGTCCCGCTGTTCCTTGGTCGGCAGCGGCACGGACGGGTCGTCCTCGCCCATGTCGCCCGGTTCGCCCATCTTCTCCCAGAGTTGGATGTCGTTGACCCCCAGGTCGCGCAGGTGCAGGTGGTCGTTGTAGCTGACCAGCCGCCAGTAGTACTGGCCGTCGGCGCGGGGCCAGCGCTGCCAGTGGGTGATGGACGTGTTGTGCGGGTAGAAGTCAATGCGCGGGGCCTGGAAGGTATTCAGGCCCATGAAGAATGAGAACGAGCCTTCGATGACGCCGCCGTGGCAGACGACCACGGCAGTTTGCCCGGCGTACTCGCGGGCGACGCGGTCGAGGGCCGTACCGACGCGCAGCATGAACTGGGGCCAGTTCTCGCCGCCCGTCGCCAGGGGGCGCAGCGGGTCGCGGCGGAAGTCGGGGATGCCAAAGCGGACCTTGAACTCGTCCAGGCTCAGGCCGTCGGCGTCGCCCGGGCGCAACTCCTGGAACTCCGGGTCCCAGGTGATGGGCCGGCGCAGGGCCGGCGCGATGGTCTCGGCAGTCTGGCGGGCGCGGGGCAGGTCGCTGGCGATGAGGACATCGGCCTTGATCTCGCCCGAGCGCATCAGGCGGTCGCGCAGCTTCTGGGCCTGGGCGTGGCCGAGCGGCGTCAGACCCAGGTCGCCCTTCATCCCGCCGATGATGGGGTTGACATTGCTGTGGGCCTCGCCGTGGCGAATCAAGTACAGGTTGGTAAGTTGGGTGTCAGCCATGCGGACAGAACTCCTTGCGGGGAACACGGTTCAGAGGTGTAGTATAATTGAGTTTCAGCCTGGAAGCGAAGATTAGCACAGCAACGAGTGTGCCCGCCTATGCTCAACCGTCCGGTCCTCAAACGTCTGGCTGCCCGCCTGGTTCCGCTGGTGCCCGGCTGGCTCTATGAGTGGCTGCTCCACCTGACCCAGGCGCACTTCCTCGTCGGCGTGACAGGCTTCGTGTTTAACCCCCAGGGCCAGGTCCTCCTGCTCCACCACGTCTTCCGCACGCGCTGCCCGTGGGGGCCGCCCGGCGGCTGGCTACAACACGGCGAAGACCCGGTCCACGCGCTGCGTCGGGAGTTGCGCGAGGAAACGGGTCTTGTGATTGAGGTTCTGCGTCCGCTCTACGTCCACGAGGAGAACGGCCACCTGGAGATGATTTACCTGGCGACGACGGAGGGAGACGTCTTCCAGTTCAGCGGCGAAATCCTAGACGGCGCCTTCTTCGACCCTCACGCCGTCCCGCACCCCCTGCTCCGCCACCACCAGCGGCTGCTGCCACAGGCGGTTGAAGCGTGGAAGGCGTTAAAGGAATAAAACCCTCTCAGCTACGAATCCGAGACTTGTCCGCCGCTTCTCCCCCCGACCCACGCAGATTGATCCGCCGCTCGGTGCCGTTCAGAATCCTTTGGATATTGGAGCGTAATGCAATGATCACGAATATCAATTGCACGACACCGTAAACGGTATACTCCCACGGAACGTAGCCCAGGCGGGCCAGGATAAACAGGGTCAACATGGCGGTGGTGCAGCCGGTCAGCGTGGCGACCGAGGCCATACGCGCCGTGACAAAGGCGACCGCGCCCAGGAGCAAGGCGAAGATGCCGACCAGGGGCTGCAAGGCAATCATGATGCCAATGTTGGACGCCCCGCCCGCTCCCCCCTTAAACCCGATGAACATGGACCAGATGTTACCCGCGATGCCCCCGATGCCCGCGAACGCCGCCGCCAGGGGCACGTCCGGGAAGACGAGGCGGGCCACAATCACGGCCAGGAAGCACTTGAGACCGTCGAGGAAGCCGACGAGCAGGAAGGCCTTGCGGCCCGCCGCGCGCATGGCGTTGGTGCCGCCCGTGCGCCCACTCCCCACCGTCCGAATGTCAACCCCCCAGACGCGGCGGACCACAATAAGGCCCGTGGGGATGGACCCCAGCACGTAGCCGAGGGCCAGCGAGACCAGAATAGACACCAGCGCCATATGCGCTCCTTCGCGCTCCTCACGAGTAGATGGACCAGACCAGGGACTCCCATCGATGGGGAGACAGGGTGTCGAGCCGCTTGAGGCCCCCGCCAATGATAGCACAGACTCCCCCAATGACTATAACCCAGTTGCAGCCCCCGAGATACGGGCCCGCCTTCCCCCCTTCGCCGCTTCCTATGCTTCCTATCCTTCCT
>CAZFUK010000619.1:0-3381 GCA_964522005.1 uncultured Anaerolineales bacterium
GCGACGGCAACGACGGCCTGTGCAACCCGGCCAACGTCGCCAGCAACATCCCCATCGAGGAAGCCGAGGCCGAGTACCCCGTGCGCATCGAGCGCTATGGGCTGGTCCAGGACAGCGGCGGCGCGGGCCGTTATCGCGGTGGGCTGAGCGTCGAGCGCCAGTGGCGGCTGCTCCAGGGCGAGGCGCACCTGGGCATCCGCTCCGACCGCCGCGAGCACGCGCCCTTCGGCCTCCAGGGTGGCGGGTCGGGGACCACGTCCATCAACCTGCTGCACCATCCCGACGGTCAGCCGACCGATACCCTGGCGACGATGATTTCGGCGTCTATGCAGGCGGGCGACTGGCTGTATCACCGCATGCCGGGCGGCGGTGGCTGGGGCGACCCGCTGACCCGCCACCCGGCGCGGGTGGCGGCCGACGTCCTCAACGAGAAGGTCTCCCTGGCCGCCGCCTACGACCGCTACGGCGTCGTCCTCGACCCGGCGACGTTGGCGGTGGACGAGGCCGCGACAGCCGCCCTCCGCGCAGCCAGACAGGCAGAGGGATAAACGGTAATACGGCTTAGTAGGCGTGAGGTATCCCCTCTCCCCCTGGGAGAGGGCTAGGGTGAGGGTCTTCGGAGGGTGTCGTAGCCGCAAGACCCTCACCCCGCGCCCCCTGCCCCCCGAATGGGGGGGCTCCCAGAGGGAGAGGGAGGGAATGGATGAGCCGTCTTTGGGTGACAGGTGGAACCGTTCTCGATGGCACAGGCGCGCCAGGCGTCCGAGCTGACCTCCTCATTGAGGACGGCCGTATCGCCGGCATAGACTACGCCTTCCTCACGCCTCACGCATCCCACGAGAGCCTGGACGCCAGCGGCCTGGTCGTCGCGCCCGGCTTCATTGACATTCACAGCCACTCCGACTTTACCCTGGTGGTGGACCCGCGCGCCGTCAGCCAGATGTACCAGGGCGTGACGCTGGAAGTGGTGGGCAACTGCGGCCACGGCTGCGCCCCCATCGCCGACCCGGCCGCCAGCCGGAGCAATATCTACGGCATCCGCGAGGACCAGGGGCTGGACTGGCGCTCGGTGGCCGAGTACCTGGCGCGGCTCGAAGCCGGGCGGCCGGCGGTGAACGTGGCGACGCTGGTACCCAACGGCAACCTGCGGCTGGCGGCGGCCGGGCTGGTGGACCGCCCGGCGACCCAGGACGAGCGGCGGACCATGCGGCGCCTGCTGGAGCAGGGGATGGAGGAAGGCGCCTGGGGCTACTCGACCGGGTTGGAGTACGGCCCGGAGCGCGCCTGCCCCGAGGATGAAATCACCGACCTGGCGCGGGTTGCCGGCCGCTACGGCGGCCTCTACGCCACCCACACCCGCAACCGTGCGGGCGAGGCGGTCGAGACGATTGCCGAGGCGATTCGCACCGCCGAGGCGGCGGGCGTCCCGCTCCAGATCTCGCACATCTCGGTCGTGGCGCGGCTGGCCGACGATGGCGGCTGGGCGGTGGAGCAGGCGCTGGCCCAGGTGGACAGGGCACGGGCAGGGGGCCTGGACGTCACCTTTGATATGCACACGCGGCTGTTCGGCACGACCAACTTGAGCGCGGCTCTGCCGCCCTGGGCGCTGGAGGGAAGCCTCTCGGATGTGGCACGCCGACTGGGTAGCCAGGCGACGCGCCGTGAGTTGAAGGGCTACCGGAGTATCATCACTGCCCTGGCGCGGGGTGACTGGTCGCGCATTGTGCTGTTCGACTGCCCCGCCCACCCGGAGTGGTCGCGGCGGAGCATCGCCGACCTGAGCGCGGCGTGGGGGACGGAGCCGCTGGACACGGTCTACGACGTGCTGCTGGGCGAACTGGACCACCTCCACAGCCTGATGATTCTGGCCTACGCCTACCGCGCCGAGGACACTCGCCCGGCCTTCGAGCATCCCCTGTGCATGGTCGGCTCGGATGCGACCGCCCTCGCGCCTGACGGCCCGCTGGCCGACTCGGCGTTCCACGGCGCGTACACCTGGGCGGCCTGGTATCTGCGCCACTTCGTCCGTGACGCGGGACGGCTGCCCCTGGAGGAAGCGGTGCGCCGCCTGACCTCGCTGCCGGCGGGGCGACTGGGGCTGCGGGAGCGGGGCGTGATTCAGCGCGGGGCGTGGGCCGACCTGGCGATCTTCGACCCGGCCCTGTTCGCGGAGCGTGGCACGGACTTCGAGCCGAACCAACTCGCCACGGGCATGCGCCACGTCCTGGTCAACGGCGTCCCGACGCTGCGCGACGGGGTATTGACGGGAGCGCGGGGAGGCCACGTTCTACGCCGAGGCGCCTGACGTCCTCCTCTCTCTTGAAGACGACTCTCGTCGCCTCCATACAGGTCCCCTTCTCCCTATGGGAGAGGGGTGAGGGGTGAGGGTCTTGACCCTCTGGAGATGCCTATGTCTTCTGTCTACGACGTCATCGTGATTGGCCTGGGCGGGATGGGCAGCGCAACCGTCTACCAACTCGCGGGCCGCGGCGTGCGCGTGCTGGGTCTGGAGCGCCACACTAAGGCCCATGATCGTGGGTCGAGCCACGGCGAGTCGCGCGTCATCCGCCAGGCGTACTTCGAGGACCCGGCCTATGTCCCCCTCCTCCTGCGCGCCTACGAACTCTGGCAGAGGTTGGAGCGCGAGACGGGCCAGAGCTTGCTCGTCATCACCGGCGGGCTGATGATGGGGCCGCCGGATAGCCACGTCGTGGCGGGGAGCATCAGGAGCGCGCGGGAGTGGGCCCTGGCCCACGAGGTCCTCGACGCGGCCGAGATCCGGCGGCGCTTCCCGCCCTTCCGCCCCGGCCCCGACACCGTCGCCCTCTACGAGGCGCTGGCCGGCTTCGTGCGGCCCGAAGACACCGTCGCCGCCCACCTCGACCGCGCCGTCCAGCTGGGCGCGGACGTCCACTACGAGGAGCCGGTGCTACACTGGGAAGCCTCACCCTCGGGCGAGGGCGTCCGCGTCACGACTACGGCCGGGGTCTACGAGGCGGGGCGGCTCGCCATCTCGCCGGGGCCATGGGCGCCGGCGGTCCTGGCCGAACTGGGGCTGCCCCTGGAGGTGGAGCGCCAGGTCCTGTTCTGGTTCGACCCCGTGGGTGGCGTCGGGCCGTTCGAGGTGGGCCGCTTCCCCATCTACATCTGGGAGACGGCGCCGGGGGTCCAGTTCTACGGCTTCCCGGGCTACAGCGGGCCGGAGGGTGGCGTCAAAGTCGCCTACTTCCGTTGGCCGACGGGCCGTCAACTCTGCACGCCCGAGACGATTGACCGCGAGGTCCACGCCCACGAAGTCGAGACCATGCGGGCCGCCTTCGTGGAACGCATCCCCGCCCTCAACGGCCCGTTCATGTACGCCAGGACGTGCATGTACACCAA
>CAZFUK010000620.1:0-3379 GCA_964522005.1 uncultured Anaerolineales bacterium
CCCTCAGCGCGGGGGAGATTCGGTTGGACGGTCAGCCGCTACGCGGGCCGGGGCCAGATCGGGTGGTCGTGTTCCAGGAGTTCGACCAGTTGCTGCCCTGGAAGACCGTGCTGGACAACGTCGTCTATCCGCTCCCGGTGACGGGGCAGGCGCGGCGGCCGGCTGAGGCGCGGGCGCGAGCGACGCGCTTTGTGGACCTGGTGGGTCTGGGCGAGTTCAAGGACGCCTACCCGCACACGCTGTCCGGCGGGATGAAACAACGCGCCGCCATCGCTCGCTCGCTGGCGCTGGAGCCGCGCATTCTGCTGATGGACGAGCCGTTCGCCAGCCTCGACGCCCTGACGCGAGGCCACATGCAGCAGGAACTCAACGCCATCTGGCGGCAAACGGGGGTCACGATTCTGTTTGTCACCCACAGCATTGAAGAGGCTGTCGTCCTCGGCGCCCGCATCCTGGTGATGTCGCCTCGCCCCGGCCGGGTGCGCGAGGTGCTGGTCAACGCGGCGGCTGAGCAGCCGATGGACAGCCCGCCCTTCGTCGCCATGCAGCACACGATTCGCGGCCTCCTGGAGGGTTCCCCAGCGGCATGAAACCCCCACCCGCCCCCCTGTCCGCGCCCCTCGACCCCTCCCCGCTCAGCGCGCTGGCCCCGGCGCGGCAGCGCGGGCTGCCGCGCCCGACCCACCCCATCGTGCGCAAGACGCTCATCGTCGTGGCCCTGCTGGCCGTCTGGGAAGCGGCGGTCCGCCTGTTCAACGTCAGCCCGCTCCTCTTCCCCCCGCCTTCGGACGTGCTGCGGGTGTTCGCCCAGACCAGCCTGAGCGGGGAGTTGCTCCAGTACACCTGGCAGTCGCTACTGACCCTCAGCCTGGGCATGGCGATTGGGGTCGCGTTGGCCCTGCTGCTCGTCAGCCTCGCCACGTTTAGCCGCCTGGTGGCCGACATCATGGAGACGCTGACGGCCATGCTGAACCCCGTGCCGGCGGTCGCGCTGCTGCCCCTGGCACTGCTGTGGTTCGGCCTCAACATCCGCTCGCTCATTTTTGTCATTGTCCACGCCGTCCTGTGGCCGATGTACCTCAACCTCTACACCGGCTTCAGCGCGGTGCCCATTACCCTAGTGCGGGTGGGACAGAACTTTGGCCTGCGCGGCGGGCGGCTGGTGGTCGGCATCCTCTTGCCGGCCACGTTCCCGTACATCCTGTCTGGCCTCAAGATCGCCTGGGCCTTTGCCTGGCGCACGATGATCGCCAGCGAACTCGTGTTCGGCGTGACGGGGAGCAAGGGCGGGCTGGGCTGGTTTATCTACACCAATCGCTACAACCTGAACACGGCGCATGTCTTCGCCGGTCTCCTGATGGTCATCCTCATCGGCCTGCTGGTGGAGAATGGGGTGTTTCGCGCGGTCGAGCGCGTGACGGTGCGGCGCTGGGGGATGCAGTCGGCGTAGGAGGATGCTCCGCACCGCCAACAGCCGCCCGCCCCCGTAGTACCGCTTCGTCTGCGTGTTCGTCGTCAGGTCGTATTCGTAGTGCTTCCCCGCGATGCGGCTGTCTGACCCGCTCAGCGTCGGCACTTCCTCCACGTAGAGGTTGGAGGTCCCCGTCCCGTCCAAGTACACCGTCCCCGACCGCAGCCACGTGTGCGTCCGCCACGTCTGCCCCCTCGGCATCTCGTAGCGCCCTTCATAGCGGTAGCCGGGACTGCTCTCCGCCCACACCGTCACCCGCGTCCCCGCCGCGTCGTCCACCTGCACTTCGGCCACGTACCAGGAGGATTAGGGGGAGGGGACCAATTTCAGGAGGCGGTCGGGGCGGTGGCGGAAGTCGGCCCAGGCCAGGCGGCCGGCGGTCAGGCCGAGCAAGGTGTCGGTGAGGGCGCGGTTGACGGGGGTGGGCACGCCCTTGCGCTCGCCCCACTCGGCCACCGCGCCGTTGAGGACCTCGACTTCGGACTGGCCGCGCCCGCCCGCCAGGTCAATGTGCAGCGAGGGCATCTTGCCGCCGCGCCCGCCGGCGACCATGCGCTGGAGGATGGGCTGGAGCACGGGGAGGGGGAGGTAGCGGAGGGCCGGGGGCAGGAGGTGGGACTGGAGGCCGGGCAGGCTGACAGTTGGTATGCGCCAAGCGGCCATGACGGCCACCGCCTCGCGTAGGGCGGCGACCTCCAGGCGGAACAGGCGCGGGTCGGCGTAGATTTCGCCCGGCGGCATGTCCAGGATGGCGGACGAGGCGTTGCCAATCATGTTGCCCAGCAGCTTCGACCACTTCATGGCGCGGTAGTCGGCATAGCCGCGCACGACGAAGCCGGCCGCCTGTAACGCGGGAGCCACCGCGTAGCCCCCCTGCGGTCCCTGGCTTTCCGGCTTCCGTCCTCCGTCCTCGGTCCTCCGTCCGACGGGAGCCAGCCCCAGGCCGCCCTTCTTGCGCGTCTCGATGTGGCCCACCGCGGGCACACTGACGGGGATGGTGACGCTGGCGGCGGCCAGGGGCGCGGCGGGCAGGAGGCGCTGCACCGTCTCCTCGCTGCCGACGCCGTTCTGGAAGGTGACGACGGTGGGCGGGGTGGGGAAGGCGGCCCGAATCTCCTCGGCCACGGTGGGCACGTCGTAGGCTTTGACCGTCACGGCGAGCCAGTCGAACGAGGCGGCGGCGGCCTCGGCCACCGACGGCGCGATGTCGAGGTCGCGGACGACTTGCTCGCCCTCGCCGCCCACGAGGCGCAGCCCCTCGCGGCGCAGGTGCTCGGCCACGGCCGGGCGCGCCACAAGTGTGACGGAGTGGCCCGCCAGGGCCAGCCGGCCGCCCACCAGCATGCCAATCGCCCCCGCCCCGACCACCAGGACCCTCACGCCGCCCCCGTGTCGGATGAGTCGTCGCGTGAGATGGAGGTCTCCTCGTCGGGCGCGGTCTCGTCGCGTGACTTCTCGTAGAGGACGTTGAACCAGACCATGAAGCCGAGGCCGACCAGCAGCGCGATCCAGCCAATCTCGCGGCCCAGCCGGTCCTGGACCAGGACGAGCAGGACCAGCAGCAGGACCGGAATGGTCCACTGCAGGATGGCGTTCTTGCGCGATTGGACATACCGACGGCGTGCCACGGCTTGCCTCCCCCGGCCCTGAGTGGCTAGGTCTTGCCCCACAGGACGCCCTTGCTCAGGCGGGCGAAAAACGCGCCGCCGACCAGGACGGCCAGGGCCAGAATCAGCAGGGGCGACTTGGCGCCCAGCCCCATGCCGCTCATCATGGCGCCGCCCAGCAGGACCAGGCTGCCCCACAGGGCCGACGCCCAGCCGAGTTGCGCCAGATACGCGCTGCGCTCGATCTCCCGCCGCCGGTACTTCTGCTGCGCCGAACGGACCATGGCGATGGTCAGCAGGA
>CAZFUK010000621.1:0-3374 GCA_964522005.1 uncultured Anaerolineales bacterium
CGAGGGCCGCGACGACCAGGGGCATGTGGTACATGTTGGGCGTGCAGATGTCCACGATGTCCAGGTCGGGGTCCGCGATGAGGTCGGCCGGGCGCTCGTAGCGCACCGGGACGCCCTGCTCCTGGGCGACGCGGTTGAGCGCGACGGGGTCGGGGTCGGCCAGGGCGACGACCTCGGCGTAGGGGCTGTCCTTCCAGCCGGGGAAGTGGACGCGGGCGATGCCACCGACGCCAATGACGCCGACTTTGAGAATCTTGCTCATCGTTCCCCCCGCACCGCAACCCAGGTTCCCTGCTGCGCACCGGTGTACAGCGCCTCCATCACCGCGCTGCGGTAGGCGGCTTCCCGCGCCGTCACCAGGGGTACATCCGGCTCACCGGTGATCGCGTCCAGGAACAGGTCGAAGGCGTGCGGCCAGGCGGTCGGCAGGCTTGTCCAGGGCGTCTTGCCGTCCGCCCCCTCGACACCCTGGCTCTGGAAGTAGAGTTGGCCCCGAAAGACGGTCGCGTGGCCCTGCGTGCCGCTCACCAGCAGCGTGACCGGGTCGGCGATGTCGTCCCAGGCGGCGGCCAGCGAGCCGATGACGCCGTTCCTAAAACGGAGCAGCCCCTCGCCCGTCTCGTCGCAGCCGGGGTAGCGGGCCGTGCCCTGTCCCACACTGGCGGTGACGCTCTCAACCTCGCCTAGCAGCCAAAGCATGATGTCCAGGGCGTGCGTGCCCAGGTCGCCAAAGCCGCCGACGCCCGCCTGGGCCGGGTCGGCCATCCAGCTCCACTCACCGTCGAACAGGCCATTGAGCGCGCCCGCGTGGCAGTTGCTCTGGCGGTAGCGCGTGATCTGGCCGAATGCGCCCTGCTGGACTTGCTCACGCAGGAAGAGGTGGACCGGATTGCCGCGCTGGAAGTAGCCGGTCTGGAACAGGACGCCCGCGCGCTCGATCGCGTCGGCCATCTGGTAGGCGTCGGCCGCGCCGAGACCCAGCGGCTTCTCGACAAACAGGTGCTTGCCGGCCCCCGCGCCCGCCAGGACGAGGGGCAGGTGGCGGTCGGTCTCGGAGCAGACCACGACGGCGGTGATGGTCGGGTCGTTCCAAACGGCGTCAAGTTCGGCCACCGCCGGCGCGTCTAGCTCGGCGGCGCGTCTCTGCGCGCGGGCCGCGTCGTGGTCCCACACCGCTTTGACCCGAATGTCGGGCCGCGCCTGGAGGCGCTTGATGAAGCCGGGCACGTGGATGTGCGCGCAGCCCACCAGGGCAACATCGGTCACGTTTCCTCCTGAAGTTGGAATATGGGTGAGTATAGGATCGAGGGCAAAAAAGAAAGGAGTGGCCTTCAGGCTGCAAAGCGTGGGGCTGCCTCAACCTCGTGGCCTATCTGGTAGAGGTATTCTGGAGCGAGATCGGCGCCAGTCGGCCACTCAATCGTGCCCGTGTCATCATTAACCTTCACCTGCCGAAAGAGTTCAACATCTCTCAAGGGGAGGAAGACTTCCCCATAGAGTTCATCGGCCAGGTTAACGTCCTTGACCACTCCATTGTCGAATGTTAGTCTCAGGCGGTAGTCACCGAGGTAAACGACACAGGCGATGTGCAGAAACATCCTTCCTCCTCACGGTAGCGGATCAATCTTCTGGAAGGGTCGTCGTTCCCGACCTCGGACCCAATTCACCCGAAGTTCCTCTTGATGGAGATTCATCCACTCCAATAACAATCGTAACCCGGCGGCTGACATTCGGCCTTGAACAACCCCCGTCTCAATCTCAATGGTGACTTCCTGCTCGCCAAAACGTGCATGAAAGTGAGGCGGGTCGTGGTCGTTGTAGTTCATGAAGACCACAATGCCGCGGAAGCGCGATAACTCGGGCATAAGAACACATCCTGCTTCCGTAGTCTACCCCTTATTATAGCCTGCGAAAGCAAGCCGTCAACACGACGCTTACTCCGATCGCAGGGCTTCGGCGACCTGGAGGCGGCCCAGGCGCAGGGCCGGGTAGACGGCGGCCAGCAGCGCGGCGGCCACGGCGACCAGGAACGCCTGGACGAACAGGCCCGGCTGGACCAGTAGTTGGAGCGTCCAGCCGAACGAGCGCAGGTTGATGATGTAGACCAGGATGAAGGCCAGGGCCAGCCCGGTCGGCGCGGCCACCAGGCCCGCCACGCCGCCCATCAGCCCGCTTTCCAGCAGCGTCAACCCCCACATCTGCCCCAGCGTCATCCCCGTCGCGCGCAGCGTGCCCAACTCCCTTGTCCGCTCTAACTGGAGCGCCATCAGGGCACTGAGCACGCCGATGAACGCCACCACCGTCGCCAGCAACTGAAGGGCGGAGGTAATGGCGAAGGTGCGGTCGAAGATGATCAGGGCGGCGCGGCGCAGCGCGGCGTTGGGGCTGACGATGATGTCGCGGCTGCCGTAGCGGTCGCGCAGCGTCTGGACCAGCTGGTCCACATTCGTCCCCGGCTGGACATAAATGGCGGCGGACGAGATGGTCGCGTCGCCAAACCACTGCTGGTACTGGCGCAGGCCGACCATGATCGTTCCCTGGTCCGAGGCGTAGTCGTAGTAGACGCCGACAACGCGGACGGTGACGTCGCCCTGGGCCGTCTGAAGCGTGACCGTCGAGTTCAGGCCCAGGTTGTGGCGGTAGGCGTAGGGTTCGGAGACGATGGCGGCGCCCGCCTGAACCTGCGCCCACATCTCGTCGGGCGTGCCGATGAGTTCCTTATACACCCGCAGGTCGCGCGGGCGGGTGCCTTTGACGGCGACGAGGTTCGACGGGCCGAAGGCGGTGTCCACGGTGGCGTTGCGGACGAGTTCAACCTCCTCGACGCCGGGCAGGCCGGGCAACTCGGCGGCGACGGTCGGGTCGAGGACGCCCGTGTTGCGCGTGGCGGTCAGGCTCGGCGTGCTGATGTAGATGTCGGCCTTGAGCGTCATGCCCAGCCAGGTATCCACAGTCTGGCGGAACGAGGCAATCATGATGCCGACGCCGATGGTCACCGACACAGCCACCATGAGCGCGGCGATGGCGACCGAGGTGCGACTCAGGGCGCGGGTGACGGTGCGTGGGGCCATGCGGCCCAGGGGGCCGACGAGGCGGCCGCCGAGCGGCTGGAGCACGCCCATCAGGGCGACGGTGACGCTGGGGGTCAGGGCGGCGACGCCGAGGACGACGAGCAAGACGCCGCCGAAGCTGGCGATGATACTTCGGCCACCGAGCCATAGGACCAGGCCGGCCACGGCGATGAGGGCGAGGCCGGTGCCGACCGTCCAGGGCAGCAGGCGGCGGATGCGCTCCTCGATGTTAGAGCGGGCCAGGGCGAGGCGTGGCGGGACGAGGGCGGCTTCCAGGGCGGGCGCGACCGTCGCCAGGATGGC
>CAZFUK010000622.1:0-3372 GCA_964522005.1 uncultured Anaerolineales bacterium
CGTGCGTAGGGCGCGCAGGGACTGGTGCTGCGCGGCGATGAGTTGCAGCAAGCGGGCGAGCATGGCGACGCGCGGCGCGATGCTGCTGAGGACGACGTACTCGGCCGGGCTGTGGTCTTCGCCGCCCACCGGCCCTAGCCCGTCGAGGGTGGGCACGCCCTGCCCGGCGCAGTAGTTGGCGTCGGACACGCCGCCCGACAGGTTCTCGCCCACGCTGAAGCCCATGTCACCCGCCGCCGTCTGGGCCAGCGTCGCCAGGTGGGCGCTGGCGGGGGTGCGCGGCATGGGCGGGTTGTCGGAGCCGCCGCTGACCTCGACCCGCGTCCCGGCCACCGTCGTTTGGGCGGCCAGGGCGTGGAGGCGCTGGTCCACCAGGGCCAGGTCGTCGCGGGTCAGGGCGCGCACATCCACCTGGGCCTGGGCCTCGGCGGGCACCACATTGCCCTTGGTGCCGCCCTGGACAACGCCGACGTTGACCGTGACGCCGGGCCGCACGCCAGTCAGGGCATGCAGAGCGACCGTCTGGTGGGCCAGTTCGAGTACGGCGCTAGCGCCCTTCTCCGGCTCGACACCGGCGTGGGCGGCGCGGCCCGTGACGTGGAGGCGGTAGAAGGCGCTGCCCTTGCGCGCGGTGACAATGTCGCCGTTGGCGCGGCCGGATTCCAGGACGAGGGCGGCGTCGCAGTCGCTGACAAAGGGCGGGTAGAGCGCGCGCGAGCGCGGCGAGCCAACCTCTTCGTCGCTGTTGCAGAAGAAGCGGATCTCGTCGTAGTCGTCCCAGCCGAGGCTCTGCAAGGCGCGGATGGCATAGATGCCCGCCAGCAGGCCGTCCTTCATGTCCGCCGCGCCTGGCCCCAGGATGCGGTCGCCTTCGACCCGCATGGGACGGACCGCCGCCGTGCCGACCGGGTAGACGGTATCGAGGTGGCCGATCATGAAGATGCGGGCGGCGCCCGAGCCGCGCACCGTCCCCAGCAGGCAGTCGCCGTAGTCGGCCAGCGGGAAGGTCTGAATCTCAGCGCCCAGGCTGACGAAGTGCCGCTTCATCATCGCGCCCACGAGGTCAACCCCCGGCTTGTACTCGGTGCCGCAGTCGAGGTTGACCATCTCGCCCAGGTCGGCCAGGAAGGCGGACTGTTGGGTGAGCAGATAGGCGAGCAGAGGATGAGTCATAGGGGTCTCCATAGGAGGGTGTCGCTCAAGTGTACCCCAGCCGCCCGGTCTTGGTCAACTTCGTAACACGCGGCTCAGGCAAGCGTTGTGTGATATGGAACACCTGGGGACTCGCATGCTATGAGGAGTGTTAGCGCGTGACAACTTTTATTCGCATGGTCGTGGGCGTGGCGCTGGGAATAGTCCTGGTCGCGGCGGCCTGGCTGAGCCTGGGTATCAAGCCGGCCCAGGCGACCCAGCCGACCGAGACCGAGGGGGCGACCGCCGTCACCGCCGTCGCGGCCAGCGCCACGTATAGTGGAACTATCAGTTACCTCAATCCTTCCGCGCAGGCCGGTCTGTACGTCACCGCCTGGGTGACAGATGTACAGATCGCCGGACCGGTCCTGACCACCCTGGGGACAGAAAACGGCCGCACGGTGACGCGCTACCAGATCACTGTCCAGGCGCAGCCGGGCCAGCGCATCGTCTTTAAAGTGGAAGGGCACACGGCCGTCGAGACTGTCATCTTCGTTCCCGATACCCAGACGGCGCTCAACCTGACCGTCCGCACCATTGATGTGTGCGCCGTTGTCTATTATGACCCCACGGGCGCGCCGGCGCCCAACGCGATGCTCACCCTCCAGCGCGCCGGCACCAACCCGACCGTCATCGAAACGCATAAGACTACCCAAATCCAGCCCCATTGTTTCTCCGGCCTGGAGCCGGGCCAGGGCTATCGTCTGACGCTGACGCCGCCGCCCGGCCAGATCATCGTCCGCCCTGGCTCACAGGTTAACTTTGTCGCCACGCCCCAATCCGGCCATACCGCCGCCCTGTTTACGTTCTACACGGGGCCATCCAACATTACGCCGTCGGCCACCCCTCGCCCCTCCGAAACCGCGACCCCGACCGACACCCCGACCTTTACCGCCACCCCGACGGCCACCCTCACCCCCACGCCCACCTGGACCGCCGTGCCCGGCGGCAAGATCTGTGTCCTGGTATTCGAGGATGCAACGGGCAACGGGAGTTACGACCCGCCCGCCGACCCCCTTCTGCCCGGGGCGACGGTCTGGATTTCCTACCACCCTGAGGACACGATTACCTCCACCGGCACCATCACCAGTTGGGTCACCACCGACGCGCCGCGCTGCGCCGGTCCCGACGGTCTGGAAATCGGCAACCTCTACTGGGTCCACGAGGCCCCGCCCTCACCCGCCGGTTTGTGGCAGACGACGGTGAGCCGCGTCTGGGCGAAGGAAGTGCTGTCCGACCCCGGGCCGCCCGTCATTTTTGGCGAGCGCCGCCTCGACGCGACCCTGACGCCCACGGTGCCCCGGCCCACGACCACCGGCCTACCGCCCACCGAGACACCCACCTTCACCGCGACGCCGATAGCGACGGTCGGCAGCGCGACGGTCACCCGTACCCCGCTGCCGACGCCTACCTATACCCCGTCCGGGCTATGCGTCTTCATCTTCAACGACATCAACCAGAACAACACCTGGGATTATGGCGAACCGTCGCTGCCCGGCGCGACCTACCGCGTGAGCAGCACAACACCGGGCGGCTTCCCCGACCGCATCCGCACGTTCACCGGCGCGGAGTTGCTGCCCATGTGCGAGTCTGACCTCGACAGCAGCGAGTTTCGCATCTACGCCGTGCCCCCGCTCGGCCAGCCGTCGTGGCGACGTGTCTATGCCTCGACCGAGTATTATGTCACGGGCGCCACGCCGCTCCCGCCCATCGAACTGGTCAACCCGAATATTCCGAATCTCTACCAGATGGAAGTCGCGCGCGGACGCGTCGCCTTCTTCGTCGGCTATATTCAGCCCACTCCCACCGCCCTGCCCACCTCCACGGCCACCAGCCCGCCCACCATCACAAGTACCGCGACGGTGACGCTGACCCCAACGGATACGCTGACCCCGACCGACGTTCCGACCCACACGGCAACGCCCGGCGACACGGCGACGAGCACGACCACGCCATCCGTCACCGCCTCGCCCGGCGCGACAGCCGCCGCGACCGGAACGGCTACGCCCACCGCGACGGCCACCGCCTCGCCTGGCGCGACAGCCGCCGCCACCGGAACGGCCACGCCCACGGCGACCGGCCCGTCTCTGGCGGCCACCGCCACGTCGTCGCCGACGGCCACGGCCCCAGCCACCCATACCCCATCGCCCACCGCGACGCGCTCGCCGACGGCCTCGTCAA
>CAZFUK010000623.1:0-3371 GCA_964522005.1 uncultured Anaerolineales bacterium
TACAGCTGGACCCGGTCGAGATACCCCCGGCGACGAATGGCTCGGCTGCCCCTGCCCCGACCGCGTCGCCATCCGCCACGTTCATTCCCTCGAACCCGTCAGCCACCAGCCGCCAACGGAAGAAGATCGCGCTGGAGTAATCTATCGCTCCTGGGCCAACCTGTCCAACACCTGCCTTAACCCCTCGGCCGCCGCCGACCAGGTAAACCGGGCGGCCTGGGCCGGTCCAGCGACCCGCAGCCGCGCCCGCAGCGCCTCGTCCGTCACCAGGCGGACCAACGCCTCGGCCAGCGCGGCGACATCGGTCGGCGCGACTCGCAGCGCGGCGTCGCCCACCACTTCCGGTAGGGAGGACGTGTCCGAGACCACCGTCGGGGTGCCGCACGCCAGGGCTTCCAGCGGCGGCAGGCCAAAGCCCTCGTAGAGCGAGGGGAAGGCGAAGGCGTCCGCCACGCTGTACAGCGCGGGCAGGTCGTCGTCGGCGACATAGCCCAGGAAGCGCACCCTCTCCTTGACCCCCAACCGTTCGACCTGCTCAAAAATGGGATCGTACAGCCAGCCGCGCCCGCCCGCCAGGGCCAGGGTGTGCGGCAGCCCACGCGCCGGCAGCCGGACGAACGCCTCAATGAGGCGGGCCAGGTTCTTGCGCGGTTCGAGCGTTCCCAGCCCCAGGATGAACGGCCCGTCGAGTCCGTAGCGGGCACGAACGGCGGCCAGCGCCTCGGCGTCCTCCACGCGGCGGAAGCGGAGCGCGACGCCAGGGTAGACGACGCTGACCTTGTCGGGCGGGGTGTGCAGCAGGTCGGTCAGGTCGCGGCGCGTGTGGGCCGAGTCGGCCAGGATATGGTCGGCGCGGGTGACGGCGCGGGGCACGGCGCGGGTCAGGAAGGCGCGCAGGCGCGGGTCGGCGGCGTCGGGCACGCGGAGGAAGGTCAGGTCGTGGACCGTGACCAGGGCGCGGCCCGTGGTCAGGGGCGGGAGGATGAAGTCGGGGCTGTAGTAGACGTCGGCGCGGCCGGCCAGCCAGTCCATGGGCAGCGGCACGCCGAGCCGCCAGAGACGAATGAAGTGGACGTTGGCAAGGGGAATACGGCGGAGGCGAAAGTTGGGCGGGAAGCCGTCCAGCGCGCCCGGCACGCTAACCCCGCCGCGCACCAGCAGGGTATAGCGGGTCGTGTGGTCCAGGGCAGCCAGGGCGTGCACCAGTTCGCGGGTGTAGCGGCCAATGCCCGCGCCCTGCTGCGCCCCGGCCGTGTAGTCAATGGTGATGCGTGGTGCGTGATGCGTGGTGCGTATCTCCAGCCGAAAAATACGCGATACGCACTACGAAATACGCATCACGTATCAGGTCTATTGTCTACAAGCCCCGGAACGTCCACAGCCGGTTGACGGCGAAGTTCCAGAACAGGACAATCACGATGGCGGTCGCCTTGGCGAGGTTGTAGCCCAGCGGGCCGAACCAGGGCGTGAACACCCAGTGGTCCAGGCTCAGGAAGACGAGCTGGTTGATGCCCAGGCCGATGAGGTTGACCAGGACAAACTGGCCGAGCTGGGACGCGACGTGGCGCTCGCGCGACTCGGGGTAGGTCCACAGCCGGTTCCAGGTGAAGTTGCTCAGGACGGCGGCGGTGAACGAGACGGTGTTGGCCGCCGCTTTCGGCCAGCCGAAGCGGAGGATGAGCAGGTTCAGGACGGCGAAGTCAATGATCGCGCCCAGGGTGCCGACCAGGGCAAACTTGATGAAGCGTTTGACCTCGCGGCGGTGGGTATACACCCGATAGCGCAGGCGGTGAATGGGGGTGGCGGACTCAGGCGGCGTCGGAACCGGCCGCATCAACCAGGCCGAGAAGAAGCGCAAGGTGGACTCCCATCGAGTGAACGTAAAGGACATCAAACAACTGGTGGACGCTCAGGGCGACTAATACCCCCAGCGCACCCAGGGCCAGCCCCCGCCGTACCGCGTCACGCCGCCCTAGGGCGACGCGCAGCGTGCGCGCCCCGGCGGCGAGCAGCAGGACCAGGTAGGCCAGCAGGCCAATCAGACCTGTCTCCGCGCCGAGGTTGAGGTAGACGTTGTGCGCGTGGCCGAGGGGGTCGGTCCAGCGCGGCACGCGGTACCCTGGGTAGACGGCGGCGTAGTTGCCCGCCCCCACCCCGGTCCAGAAGTAGTCGGCCCACATGCCGGCCGCCGCGTACCAATGGGCGACACGTTCGACCACGGCGAAGTTGTCGTCGGTGACCTCGACGTTGAGCACGTCGAAGCCGCCGAAGTAGTCGGCCACACTGCCCAGGCGGTTCTGAACGCTGGCCGGAACCAGGTTCGTGGCGCTGGCGAGCAGCAGGAGCAGCCCGCCTAGACCGACCACCCACACCGCCGCCACCGCCCGCCGCCGGGTCGCCGCCGCCTGTTCCGCCGGCGGCCGGCCGAGGGTCAGCAGCAGCCAGCCCAGGACGACAACCAGCCCGCCGGCCGCCGCGCCAAACCACGCGCCGCGCGACCAACTGAGTACCAGGGCCAGGCCCAGGACGGCGCCCACGCCCAGGAGCAGGGTGACGGCCCAGCCGGCCCGCCGCCGACCCAGCCCACCTGTGCCCAGCAGGAGCCAGCCGAGCAGCCCGCTCAGCACGGGCAGCAGTGTCAGGTTAATGTAGCCGCCGAACGGGTTCGGCTGGCCCATGTCGCCAAAGGCCCGCCACAGCCGTCCGCCCAGGATGGCGTAGCTCGGCGGACCCAGCCGCAGGACCGACTGGGCGATGCCGCTCAGCCCTTCCAGCGTGGCCGCCAGGAGAAGCGCCCCGGCCAGCGCGGCCAGGTAGGCGCCGCGCCGTTGTCCGGCCTCAGCCGCGAAGGCGAGGACCAGCAGGTAGGCGGCCAGCATCTCGCCCCACTTGACGAGTTCCTTGAGGCCGCTGGTGACGGCGGGGGCGTTGGGCAGCGACAGGAGCAGCGCGCCGAGAAACAGCAAAAAAGGGACCAGGAGCGGGGCGCGCGGTATCTCGACCCGACGACGGGCCAGCCCGCGCAGCAGCCACGCGCCCGCGACACCGGCCAGCAGGGCTTCGACCGCGCCCGCCGCCAGCCCCCCCACATTCAACGTGCGTAGCTCGCCAAATGGCACGGCCAGCGGCAGCAGCAGGAATACGAGCGCCGGCCAGAGCAGAGTCACCAGGCCGCCCGCCAGCCCAAGCAGGAGCAGCGCGGCGGTGGTCACCGGCAGGCGGGCGCAGGCCAGACCGAGCGCCACGGCCAGCGCGACAGCTACCAGCCCGTCCAGGTCAGCGAGGACGCGCCTACGCAAAACCATCATCTCTACCCATCTGTCATGCTCAGAACACCAGGTCGAAATCAGCCTGCGCGAAGCGGAGACCTT
>CAZFUK010000624.1:0-3371 GCA_964522005.1 uncultured Anaerolineales bacterium
CGGTCGCCGGCTGCTACCAGGTGGGGCAACGGCCCGATGGACGCCCCTTCGCCCTGGTCCGCCTGGCCCTCCAGGTCAACGGGCGGGCCTTGACCCTAGACGAGCTGCTCGCGGCCCTGGCCGAGCAGTGCATCGGCATCGCCACCCAGCAGAGCGGCGGGCTGAGCGTCGTCGTGCCAGTCGAGCTGGAGCCTACCCGGCCACCTCAGGACCATCGCCCCGCGCCCCCGCGTGACCCCCTCGCGCCGGCCCCCAACGGCCATTGGTCTATGACCTCGCAACGGTCTGCCTGACCACGCTTGTTAACAAAACAAGGAGGTACCCCATGTCCCACCGTATCGTCGTCAAGAGCTTTGCCGACCTCGCGCTGGTCCTCAACCTGGAGGACCTCCCGGCTGCCCCACCCGTTGAGGCGTCCACCCCGCCTCCCACTGCTCCTGTGACTAACGAGGAACCGCCCGACCTGGCGCGTCTCCTGGCCGACCTCGAAGCGGCTAGCGCCACCCTGGCCGACCTAGCCCGCCGCGACCAGGAGCAGCGCACCGCCGCCCTCCGCGACCTGGAACAGTACGATGCCCTGGTCGCCAGTCAACGCGAGGCCGAGCAGGCATGTGACCAGGCCCACAGAGTGCGTGGACAGGCGGAAGCGCTCGCCGAGACAGGCTTCACGGATGAGGCGCGAGCGACGGCGCGGCACCTCGCCGAGAGGGCCTGTCAGGCGGAGACGGCCGCGACCCGCCTGGCTGAGCAGCGGCGGGCCGAGGCGGAACAACTGGCTGCCGGTCTGGACCTGGAACGGCTGCTTGCCGAGCGCCGTCGGCAGGCGGAAGCGGAGCATGCGCGTCAAGTGGAGGCTGAGCGCGCTCGTCGTATTGGCGAGACAGTGGCGAGGGCGCGGGCGGCGCTCGAAGCGGGGCGGCTGGCCGAGGCGCGGGCGGCCTTTGAGGACGTGGTCCACGAAGCGGGGGACGCGCCCGAGGTGAAGGAGCTGGCCCAACGTATCACCCAGCGCGAGTTCGCAATCCAGGTGGCCCAGGTGGAGAACGCTCTGTGGGCGGCTCGGCGTGAGTATCGGCGCGAGCCCGCTGTCGCCCTCGCCCACCTGACGGCGCTCGACCTTGCCGGGCTGCCGGCTGACCTCTCCCGCCAGGTCTTCGGCGCCTGGGTCCGCGCGTGTACCCGCCTCTGCCACGCCCAGGGTCTGCTGGACCCGCTACGCTACGCCCCGGATCCGGGTCGTGGGGCTGTCATCGCTCGCGAGGCGCTCGATGGCGAGTACATCGTCGTCAGCGTCCTCGGCCTGGGAACGGGCTGGCGGGTGGGGGAGCCGGTGGGCGAGGGGGTGGTCCGACGAGCGCGTCCCCTGCGCTAACACCCGCCGGTGCTCGATCTCTCCCGTCTATCCCTCGAACAGCGCCAGGCCGTCCTGGCCGGGGATGGCCCCCTCCTCATCGTCGCGGGGCCTGGGTCAGGCAAGACCACCGTCCTGGCCGCCCGCGTCGCCTACCTCGTGCTCACCCGCCACGTCGCCCCCGCCAGCGTGCTGGCCATCACTTTCGCCACCAAGGCCGCCCGCGAGCTGCGAGCGCGACTGGTCGGACTGCTGGCCGAGCAGGGTCAGGCCGTCGACGTCACCACCTTCCACGCCTTCGGCTTGCGCATCATTCGCCAGTGGCGTGAGGAACTGGGCTTTGGACTGGGTCCACTGACCGTCTACGACGCGGAGGACGCGCGGACCGTACTCCGCCAGGCGGCTGAGATGGTGGGCCTCGACCTGGCGCGCTCCCTGCCCTCCACCCTCGCCTCTGACATCCACCGCTATCGGCTGAGGGACCCGACCCTCCCCGCTTCGGACGACCTGGCACGCCTGACGAGCGCCTACGAGGCGATCCTCCAGCGCCGCCAGGCGGTCGACTTCACGGCGATGCTGGCCCTGCCGCTGCGCCTCTTCGACCGCCACGCCGACGCGCTGCGGCTCTACCAGGCCGCCTACCGCCACGTCCTGGCCGACGAGTTCCAGGATGTGTGCCTGGCCCAGTACGCCCTGCTGCGCCGCCTGGTCGAGCGGCACGGTAACCTCGTCGTGGTGGGCGACCCGTGCCAGAACATCTACGCCTGGCGCGGCGCGGACCTCCGCTGTCTCCTCGACTTCCAACGCGACTTCCCCACCGCCCGTGTCCTCCACCTCCACCACAACTTTCGCTCCACCCGCCGCATCGTCGCGGTCGCCAACGCGCTGGGCGCTCACCTGCCCTACGGCCGCCCCTTGCGCACCGACAACCCACCGGGGGTCCACGTTCGGCTGCACGAGGCGCGCGACGA
The DNA here is from genome assembly GCA_964522005.1 of uncultured Anaerolineales bacterium. Classification (GTDB taxonomy): domain Bacteria; phylum Chloroflexota; class Anaerolineae; order Epilineales; family JAHCIE01; genus JAHCIE01. Next base: position 2,323 of record CAZFUK010000624.1, read on the forward strand.
GATGGCCGAAGCGGGCTTCGTGGCCCACGAGATCCAGACCTTGCGCGAGGCGGGTCATGTTGACCAGCTCGGTGACGTCGCGGTCCTCTACCGCACCAACCACCAGGCCCAGGCGCTGGTCGTGGCGTTGCGCCGCGCCGCCCTGCCCTACTACGTGCGGGGCCACGGCGACTTGTTCGAGCGGCGTGAAGTTCGCGATATCCTGGCCTACCTGCGGCTGGCGCACAACCCGGCCGACGCCGAGGCGCTGCGGCGGATCGTCAACGTCCCACCGAGGCGGCTGGGTCACCTAGCGGAACGGCTGCGGCATGAAGCTGTGCCGCTGGACGCCTTGCCCAACCTCGTCACGAATCATGGTCGTGTCGCCCGTGCTAACGCTGACTCCCTTGTCGTCCTGGTCGAACACCTCCACCGTGAGGCCCAGCGCCTACGGCCAGCGCCCCTTCTGGATCTGGCGCTTGAGGCGAGCGGCTATCGCGCCTGGCTGTCGCAGCAGGCCGACGGCTCCGCTCGCCTGGAACACTTACTGACCCTAAGGCGCGTGCTGGGGCCGGTCGAGGGCGACCTGGGCGACTGGCTGGCGGAGCTCCAGGTGGATGACGTGGACGACGCCTGGCCCAACGATGCGCCCAGGGTGTTGCTCACCACGTTGCATGGGGCCAAGGGCGGCGAGTGGTGCGTGGTCTTTGTCGTCGGCGTCGAGGAGGGCTTGCTCCCCCACGCGCGCGCCCTCGCCGCGCCTCCTGCGGATGCAGGGGCGGTGGAAGGGGAACGCCGAGCGGCGTACGTCGCCGTCACGCGCCCCCGCGAGCGCCTGTATCTCACCTATTGCCAGACGCGGCAGAGGGGGTCGACGTCTGTTCCCCGTCAGCCGTCGCGCTTCCTGCAGGAACTCCCCCGCCATCTGCTGCACAGGATCGCCTGACGTGAGAGGAGATGTCCAGATGGACACCCGAATTGATACCGACGCCGTGAAGCGCGCCTACCCCGTCGCCGAGGTCCTGGCGCGCTACGGCGTCGAGCTGCGCCCGAGCGGGCGCACCCTGGTC
>CAZFUK010000625.1:0-3355 GCA_964522005.1 uncultured Anaerolineales bacterium
GATTGCCCTCGGCGCGGTCGCCCCGACCATCATCCGCGCGCCTGAAGCCGAAGCCGCCCTGGTCGGTCAGCGCCTGACGCCCGATGTGGTTCAGGCGGCTGGGCAGGCTGCACAGGCCGCCGCCCGGCCCATTGACGACGTCCGCGCCACCGCCGCCTACCGCCGCCGCCTGGTGGGTGTCCTCACCCGCCGCGCCTTGACCCGCCTGGCCGAGGGGGCGGAACGCCAGGGCTGGCCCGCCGCCCCGACCCTGCTGTGGGGTAACGCCGAGCCGTATGGTGGACGGAGGACGGAGGACGGAGGACGGAGGACGGAAGAACAATCATCAGTCTTTAATCATCAATCATTAATTTCAGCCACCATCAACGGCCAGTCTGTTAGCGCGCCCGGCGCCAACCTGACGCTGCTGGACTGGCTGCGTGACCGGGCTGGGTTGACCGGGACCAAGGAAGGCTGCTCCGAGGGCGAGTGCGGCGCGTGTACCGTCTTCCTGGACGGCGTGGCGGTGATGGCCTGTCTCGTCCCTGCGGGGCGGGCGCACGGGGCGGAGATTGTCACCGTCGAGGGGCTAGCCCCCGCCGACCAGCTTCACCCGGTCCAGACCGAGTTCATCGCCCGTGGCGCGGTCCAGTGTGGTTACTGCACGCCGGGCTTCATCATGTCGGCCGCCAAGCTGCTCGAAGAGCACCCCGCGCCGACACGCGAGCAGATTGAGACGGCGCTGACAGGCAACCTGTGCCGCTGCACCGGCTACTACAAAATCATCGAGGCCATCGAGGCGGCCAGCGCGGTGAAACACGATGGCAACCATTAGCATCTTCCTCGGCATTACGATTACGGCCAGCCGCCGCTAAGGATTGCGCCACTTGTCTAGGAAAAGGAGACCGGTGTGAAGATGGGTCCTTTGGTAAGCGCGACGAAGTTAGAGCCTCGCGAAGGGTTCGTCGCGCACGTCACCTTTGAGAACGGCGAGGAGCGTGACATAGATCTAGAGATGTATCTGCATGGTCCGATCTTTCAGCCCCTGCGGGACGATCCGGCCTTGTTTCGGTCCATGTACCTGGAACGTGGCGTGGTGACGTGGCCGAATGGGGCCGATATTGACCCCGATACTCTGTACTATAACCTCACGCCCGCCTGGATGATTGAAGACGAGCCAGAGGAGTCAGCACATCACTCGCAAGCCGACCGTTCCCTGGCCGACATTCTCCAGGCCATTCACATGTTGAGCCTATCGGATAAAGCCATGTTGTTATCTATTCTCAGTGACGAGATCGCCGACGCGGTCGAACATCTCGAAGCCCAGGTGGAAGCCCAAACGCGCGAGCCGGCCCTGGCCGTCCACGAAGAGGGCGCGCGCTATGCGGCCGGGCAGCCCAACGAGCCGGAGGGGGAACCCCATGCGAGCCATCGGTAGTAGCCTGCCGCGCGGTGACGCGCTGGGGAAAGTGGTCGGCGCGACCCCCTATTCGGGCGACCTGTCCATGCCCGGCATGCTCCACGCCGCGACCCTGTTCGCCCGCCGCCCCCACGCCCGCGTCCTGTCTGTGGACTTGAGCGAGGCCGAGCGCGTGCCCGGCGTCGTCTGTATCCTGACCGCCGCCGACGTGCCCCACAACCGCTTCGGGCTGAACGTCCCTGACCAGCCGGTGATGTGTGGGCCAGGCGACGACGAGCATGCGGCCCGCGTCCGCTTCGTGGGCGACAAGGTCGCGCTGGTCGTAGCGGAGACGGTCGAGGCGGCGGAACGGGCGCGGGCGCTCATCCGCGTCGAGTATGAAGACCTGCCGATTGTGCCGAACCCCATCACCGCGCGGCAGACGGGCGCGCCTGTCCTGCACGCCGCCCACCCCGACAACACCCTGCTCCACTACCGCGTGCGCAAGGGCGACACCCAGGCGGGCTTCGCCCAGGCCGACGTGATTGTCGAGGGCGAGTACAGCGTCGGCGGGCAGGAGCACGCCTTTCTCCAACCTGAAGCCGGGCTGGCCTGGATTGACGAGGAGGGCCGCCTGGCCGTCGCCTGCGCGGGCCAATGGGCGCACGAGGAGCAGGAGCAGATCGCCCACGCACTCTGCTTGCCGGACGAGAGGGTGCGCGTGATTCACCCGGCCATCGGCGGGGCGTTTGGCGGCCGCGAGGACATCTCGGTCCAGATTGTGCTGGCGCTGGCCGCCCAGAAGACCGGGCGGCCGGTCAAGATGGTCTGGACCCGCGAGGAGTCCATCATCGGCCACCACAAGCGCCACCCCATGACCTACCGCTGCCGCACCGGCGCGACGCGCGACGGCCGCCTGGTCGCCGCCGAGGTCGAACTCGTCTCCGACTGCGGCGCCTACGCTTCGACCAGCACCAAGGTCCTGGGCAACGCGACCATCATGGCCGTCGGCCCCTACGACATCCCGCATGTCAGCATCGACTCGTATACCGTCTACACCAACAACGTGCCGTCGGGCGCGTTCCGGGGCTTCGGCGCGCCCCAGTCCCACTTCGCCGCCGAGAGCCAGATGACCAAGCTGGCCGAGGCGCTGGGCATGGACCCGGTCGAACTGCGGCTCAAGAACGCCCTAGCCGATGGCTCGCTCCAGGTGACCCAGGCGCCCATGCCCGAGGGTGTCTCGATGGCCCAGGTCATCGAGGCGTGCGCCGAGGGCATCGGCTGGCGGCGCACGGCGCGCGGCTGGCGCCGGCCGACTGCCGAGCAGCCCGACGCCCCCTGGCTGCGGCGCGGCATTGGCTTCGCCGCCGCGTTCAAGAACATCGGCTTCTCGTTCGGCTACCGCGAGCACTGCTGGGCCACAGTCGAAATCCACGGCGGGGGCGACATCGAGCGCGTCGTCGTGCGGTGCGCGGGCAGCGACGTGGGGCAGGGGGCGCACCTCGCCTTCCAGCAGATCGCGGCCGAGGCGCTGGGGATTGGCGCGGAGAAGGTCGAGATTGTCGGCGGCGACACGGCGACCACGCCCGGCTCGTCCGGCTCGGCGTCGGCCTCGCGGATGACTTTCATGGCCGGCAACGCCATTCGCGGCGCGGCCGAGCGGGCGCTGGCGCTGTGGAAGGACGAGGAAGACCGCCCGGTCGTGGCGACGTATGAGTTCAACCCGCCCGCCACGACGCCGATGGACGACATGGGCCGCTCCACGCCCAACTTCACCTATGGCTATGTCGCGGAGGCGGTCGAGGCCGAGGTGGACATCGAGACGGGCGAGGTGAGGGTGCGGCGGGTGGTGTGCGCCGACGACGTGGGCCGCGCGGTCAACCCGCAGCAGGTCACCGGCCAGATCGAGGGCGCGGTAGTTCAGGCGCAGGGCTGGGCCACCATCGAGAACTTTGTCCAGCGCGACGGACTGGTCCT
>CAZFUK010000626.1:0-3349 GCA_964522005.1 uncultured Anaerolineales bacterium
AGATGCTGCGCAAGAAGGGCGTCGTCGGCAAGTTCGTCGAGTTCTTCGGCTCTGGTATCTCTAGCCTACCCCTGGCCGACCGCGCCACCATCGGCAATATGTCACCGGAGTTCGGCTCGACCGTCGCTATCTTCCCCGTCGACGCTGAGACACTGCGCTACCTGCGCTTTAGCGGCCGCAGCGAGGATCAGGTTGCCCTGGTTGAGGCCTACATGAAGGCCCAGGGCCTATTCCACACTGCCGACGCGCCGGAGGCCGAGTACAGCGATGTACTGGACCTGGACCTGAGCACTGTCCGCCCCAGTATCGCCGGCCCGCGCCGCCCCCAGGACCGCGTCCTCCTGACCGACGCGAAGGCTGCGTTCGCCCAGCAGCTGCCCGCCCTGCTGCCACCGGGTGCGGCCTATCACGAGGCTCATGCGGGGGCGGCTCTGGCGCCGACCGGTGTCTCGGTGACGATGGACGGTCACGAGTTCAGGCTGGACCACGGCTCGGTGGTCATCGCCGCCATTACCAGTTGTACCAACACGTCCAACCCATCGGTGATGGTAGCGGCGGGCCTGCTGGCGAAGAAGGCCGCCGAGCGCGGGCTGACCGCCAAGCCGTGGGTCAAGACATCCCTCGCCCCCGGCTCCAAGGTGGTCACTGAGTACCTGAATCACGCGGGCTTGACACCGTACCTGGAACAGATCGGCTTTTACACGGTTGGCTATGGCTGCACGACGTGCATCGGCAACTCCGGCCCATTGCCCCACGAGATATCCAGGGCGATTGAGGAGGCGAAGCTGGTGGTGTGCTCGGTGCTGTCGGGCAACCGTAACTTCGAGGGCCGTATCCAGGGTGAGGTGCGCGCCAACTATCTCATGTCGCCGCCCCTGGTCGTTGCCTATGCTCTGGCGGGGCGCATGGGCGTGGACCTGTACAGCGAGCCGCTGGGCATCGATCAGGGCGGCCGTCCCGTCTTCCTGCGTGATATCTGGCCCAGCCAGGAGGAAGTACAGTCGGTGATGAATGAGTCGGTGCGCTCGGAGATGTTCCGCCGAAGTTACGCCGACGTGTTCAAGGGCGACGCCCGCTGGCGCGCGCTGGATGTGCCCGAGGGCGAGCGTTTCGCCTGGGACCCGGCGTCTACCTACGTCAAGAATCCGCCCTACTTCAGCAACTTACCGCGTGTCGCGCCGGAGACTGTGCCCGACATTCACAGCGCGCGGGTGTTGGTCAAGGTCGGTGATAGCATCACCACGGATCACATCTCGCCGGCCGGTTCCATTCGCGCGAACTCACCGGCCGGTCAGTATCTCATCGGTCACGGTGTCGAGCACAAGGATTTCAACACCTATGGCACTCGGCGCGGCAACCATGAAGTCATGATGCGCGGCACCTTCGCCAACGTGCGCCTCAAGAACCATCTGGCCCCGGGTACGGAGGGCTGGTGGACCATGTATCTGCCCACTGGCGAGATCACGAGTATCTACGATGCCTCCATGCGCTACCAGGCCGACGGCGTGCCGCTGCTGGTCCTGGCGGGCAAGGAGTACGGCTCCGGGTCGAGCCGCGACTGGGCCGCCAAGGGGCCGCGTCTGCTGGGCATCAAGGCGGTTATCGCCGAGAGCTACGAGCGCATCCACCGCTCGAACCTCATTGGCATGGGCATCCTGCCCCTGGAGTTCAGCCCCGGCCACTCGTCCGATGCCCTGGGCCTGACGGGCCAGGAGACCTTCGACATCGTCGGCCTGGCCGAGGCCGCCGCGTCGAATTTCGCCACTGGCCGCACGCTCACGGTGCGAGCGACGCGCGCCGACGGGGCCACGCTCGAGTTCCCGGTCACGGTGCGCATTGACACCGAGCAGGAATTGCTCTACTACCGCCACGGCGGCATCCTCCAGTACGTCCTGCGCCTGTGGCTCAACGCCTAGCTTTCCCTCTCTCGTTTACTCTTTGCGGCGTTGGTGGGACCAAGTCCCGCCTACCCCGCGCTGTTTTTATAATCGCCCCCTGGCAAACAATTTGCTCTAACCCTCTCGTTAGCCAATCGGACAATTACGTGTCGTCGTGGGGACGGCTTTGGTCTCGAAAGGAGAGGGATAGTGAAGCCATTACAGGAACAGGTCATTGTAATTACGGGCGCGTCGAGTGGCATCGGGCGGTTGACCGCGCTGCGGGCCGCCGAGCAGGGGGCCAAAGTCGTGCTGGCCGCGCGCAGCCAGGAGGCGCTGGTCGAGGCGGCCCGCGAGATCGAGGGGCTGCCGGGCGAGGCGCTGGTCGTGCCCACCGACGTATCGAACTACGAGCAGGTCGAAGAGTTGGGCCGCCGCGCCGTCGAGCGCTTCGGGCGGATTGATACCTGGGTCAACAATGCCTCGGTCGCCGTCTACGCCGCCTTTGTGGACACCACCAACGACGAGTTCCACCAGGTGATGGACATCAACGTCATGGGGACGGTCTACGGCTGCCGCGTCGCCCTGGCCCACATGCAGGCTGAGGGCGGCACGATTATCAACGTCTCCTCCGTCGAGGGCGAGCGCGGCATGCCCCTGCACTCGGCCTACGCCGCGTCCAAGCACGCCGTGGTCGGCCTGAGCGACGCCCTGCGCGCCGAGTTGATGCACGACGGGATTCCGGTCAACGTGACGGTCATCAAGCCCGCCTCCATCAATACGCCCTTCTTCCGCCACGCCAAGACCAAGCTGGGCGTCCAGCCGGGGCCGTTCCCGCCCGTCTACGCCCCCGACCTGGTGGCCGACGCCATCCTGCACGCGGCGACGCACCAGGTCCGCGACCTGGTGGTGGGCGACGCGGGCAACATGATCATCCGCATGGACCAGGTGTCGCCGTCCTCGCTCGACCAGACCTTCGCTCGCGTCGGCTACCGGCTCCAGCAGACCGACGTGCCCAAGGGCGAGGACGACGAGAACAACCTGTACCAGGGTATCAGCCAGAGGGGCGAGGTCTACGGCGAGTTCAAGGCCATGCCGGTCAGCCCGCTGACGACGATGCAGAAGCACCCCGAACTGCGCTGGGGCCTCATCGCCCTCGGCCTGACCTGGGCGTTGATGAAGCGGCGCAACGGGGGGCGGCACGAGCGCGAACGCCACGACTGGCCTGAGCAGGACACCGCCTACCAGAACTGGCCCACCCCTACCAGCCCCGACACCATGAAAGTCGCCGACGCCCTCCCCCCCAGCCCGACGCGGCTAGAGAGCGTGCGCGCCGAGCGGGTGGACCGCGTCGAGGTGGAGTCGGACGAGTCGTTCCCGGCCAGCGACCCGCCCTCCTGGACGCCCACCACGGCGCTCGGCCAGCCGACCCGGGTGACACAGACGACCGAAACCGAGTTGCCCACGTGGAC
>CAZFUK010000627.1:0-3346 GCA_964522005.1 uncultured Anaerolineales bacterium
CAGGGTCCTGGTCATGTAGTACAAGCCGGGCACGGGCTGGTAGCCCAGCTTGTGGTTGACGGCGAGCATGGGGGCGTTGTCCGCGTCGTTGTTGGTGCGGATGTAGTCCACGCCGTACCGGCGCGCCAGGCGGAGCGACAGCAGCTTGAGGGCGAGGGCGATGTGTCGGCCACGGTAAGCGGGGACCACGCCGGTGAACATGTTATACATGGAATTCGTCTCTGGAAAGTAGCCCACCGCCGCCAGCCCAATCATATCCTCGCCGTCGAGCGCGACGATCTGCCCCTCGGGGCGATACCAGGACGCCTGGAACACCGAGCGGGTGAAGTCCTCCACGGGGGCGAACTCGCCATCAAAGCCGGGGATGTCATAGACCAGGCGACGGTTGAGGTCATAGACGCGCCGGCGGTTGGCTTCGCTATCCCCCAGCTCGGCCAGCGAGGCGAAGCGGATGCCTATCGCCTCGACGGCCTCCACGACGCCCGCGAAGGGCGTCTCGTCAAAATCCTCCAGCCGCAACACCGACTCGAAGCTGTGCCGGCGGACCCAAAAGCCGCGCTGCTCGGCGAAGCGCAACGCCTCCGGGTGGTTGTCGCGGACTTCGACCTCGAAGCGGGTAGCGCCGTGGTCGAGGGCGAAGCCGGTGAGGTGGTCGTACAGGCGGCTCCCGACGCCCTGGCGCCGCTGCGCCGGGTCCACCTTGAGGGCCAGCCAGAAGCGGCCCGGCGGTTCCCAGGGCCGGCGGCGGGTCATGCCATAGCCGACAATCGCGCCGTCGGCGAGCGTCAGCACGACGCGGCGACAGACCTCGCCCTCCGTTTGCCGCGTCCACCACTCTCCCAGTTGCGCCACCGTGACAGGCTCCAGGTCAACCTGGTTGAGAAGCTGGGCCACACGGGGCAGATCGGTCTCGAAATTGAGCGGGCGTATGCTTCCCATCACACTTCCCCTCCGGCTATGGGTTGAGAACAGCCCGATAGACCGCTTCGACGCGCGCCAGCATCGTCGGCCGGTTGAAGTCGGCCTGGGCGCGGGCGCGGGCTGCCTGACCCATGCGCTGGCGGCCGTCGGGGTCGGCCAGTAGGTCCCGAACCGCTTGCGCCAGGGCGGACGGGTCGTCGGGGGGCGTCACCAGGCCTGTCACCCCATGCTGATTGACGTAGGACGTCCCGGTGCCGATTTCCGTCGTAATCACGGGCGCGCCCGACGCCATCGCCTCCACCAGGGCCACGCCAAACGCCTCGCTGCGATGGGTCGCGGGCAGGACATAGACGTCGGCGGCCTGGTAGAGCGCGCGCTGGTCGGCGTCGGACACGTCGCCGATAAAGTGGACCCGCTCGGCCAGGCCCAGCCGGCCCGCCAGCGCCTGCCACTCCGCGCCCATCGGCCCGCTGCCCGCCACCACGAGCCGCGCCTGGGGCACCAGGGCCAGGGCATGGAGCAGGACGTGCAGCCCCTTGTAGTAGCGCAGGCGGCCCATGAACAGCAGGAGCGGCGTCCCGTAGCGGGCGCGCATGGCCTGCCGAGCCGCCTCGTCGGTGGTCAGGAAGGGCGCCAGGTCAATGCCGAGGGGCACGACCGTGACGCGGTCGGCGTTCTCGCGCAGATAGGGCGAACTGGCGACGTACTGCGGGCTGGTCGCCAGGATGCGGTCGGCGCGGTGGAGCAGACGCCGCATGAGGGGGCGGTAGACGCGCAGCAGCCCGGCCTGCCGCACGACGTCGCTGTGATAGGTGACCACGGTGCGGCGTGCCCTTCCCGCCAGCCAGAGCGACACCTCACCCACCGGGTACGGAAAGTGGAGGTGGGCGACGTCGGCGGGCAGGCGGCGCAGCCAGAGCGGCAGGGCGAGGCTCAGCGGCGTCGAGGCGACCGTCGCCAGCCGCGCCGCCTTGACCACGCGCACGCCGTTTAGCTCGGCCTCCTCGGTCCGCCGCGTGAGGGACGTGACCAGCACGGTCACCGAGTGGCCCGCCGCGACCTGGCCTTCGGCCAGACTGCGCACGTGGTTCTCGATGCCGCCGAGAATGGGATAGTAGTCTTTGTAGATGTGGAGGATACGCATATGGTTCTGAAAGCCGCGCTGTTCAGGGCGCGGCGACGACGCGGCGGTAGACGGCGAGGGTTTGCTCGGCCGCCCGCGCCCAGCTAAACTCGGCGGCGCGGGCCAGGCTGGCGCGGTGCAGCCGCGTCCAGAGACGGCCATCCTGGAGGACGGCCAGCATCGCCCGCGCCAGGGCGTCGGTGTCGGTGGGGGCGACAAGCAGGGCGGCGTCGCCGGCCACTTCGGGCAGGCTGCTGACCGACGAGGTAATCACCGGCGCGCCGCACGCCATCGCCTCGAGGACCGGGAACCCGAAGCCCTCATAGAGCGAGGGGAAGACAAACAGCGCGGCGCCCGTGTACAGGGCGGGCAGACTGTCCTCGGCGATGGCGCCCAGAACGCGGACGCGGTCACCCAGGCCCAAGGCCCGCGCGCGGTCGTAGGCGTCGGGGTAGCGCGGGTCGGGCTTGCCCGCCAGGGCCAGCGTCACCTCGGGCAGGGCCGCCGCGACACGGGCGAAGGCTTCCACCAGGCCCACCAGGTTCTTGTGGGGCTTGTTGATGCCCAGGTAGAGGATATAGGCTTCGGGCAGACCCAGGCTCGCCCGTACCCGGCTCACCTCGTCGGCGGGGCGAGGGGTGTAGGCGGCGTCCACGGCGGGGTAGGTCACGCTGATACGGTCGGGCCTGGCGTCGAAGAACTGGACCATGTCGCGCCGCGCCGACTCGGACAGCGTCAGCAGGGCGGCCGAGGTCTCAATCGCCAGCCGCGTCGTCAGTTCAAACCCCACGCGGGCGCGGCGCGACGGCAGATAGTCGGGATAGCGAGCGGGCGTGACGTCGTAGACGGTGGTGACCGAGGGCACCGGGAGCCAGTAGGGCTTCAGGTAGTAGGGCGAGTGGAGCACGGCGAGGCGGTGGCGGCGGACGGCCAGCGGCAGTTCGGCATGCTCACGCAGGGAGAAGGGCGGCGCGGCGACGGACGCCAGCGCGACGTTGGGTCGGGCGGCCAGGGCGGCCAGGGCGTGCCGCGAGTTCTCCTGCCCCGCGTTGAGCAGGACCACCAGCGTGTCGTTCGGCGCGGCGTCGGCCACGGCGCACGCCAGGTGATAGGTGTAGCGACCGATGCCCGGAAAGTGGTCGCGGATGTAGCGCCCGTCCAGTCCAAAGCGCATGGCTCTCTGCCTACTCCTTCCCGCCTGTTGCCTTATCCCTATTCCCGCCCCCTTCCTCCGTCTTCCCCTCCGCCTTGCGATACGGATAGCGATACCAGCCGTAGATGTAGCCCAGTGCGCTGGCGTAG
>CAZFUK010000628.1:0-3345 GCA_964522005.1 uncultured Anaerolineales bacterium
GTGACGCTGCTGGGGCCGGGCGGCGTCGGCAAGACGCGGCTCAGCCTCCAGGTGGCCGCCGACCTGCTGGAGGAGTTTGGCGATGGCGTCTACTTCGTCAGCCTGGCGGCCATCAGCGACCCGGCCCACGTCATGGGCGCGGTGGCCCAGACCCTCGGCGTGCGCGAGCAAGGCGGCCAATCCTTGCTGGCCGCCCTCACCGACCACCTGCGCGACAGACGAGCGCTCCTCGTCCTGGACAACTTTGAGCAGGTCACGGGGGCCGCGCCCCAGGTCGCCCCACTCCTCAGCCAGTGCCCCCGCCTCAAAGCCCTCGCCACCAGCCGCGCCCCGCTCCGTCTGCGCGGCGAGTACGAATATCCTGTCGCGCCGTTGCCCCTGCCACCGAAGGCGGAAGGCGGAAGGCAGCCAGCAGCAGACGGAGATCCGCCATCCGCCATACCCATCACGGACTACGCCTCGCGCATTACCCAATACCCCTCGGTCCAGCTCTTTGTCCAACGCGCCCAGGCCATCAAGCCTGATTTCCAGGTGACCCCCTCCAACGCCCAGGCCATCACCGACATCTGCTACCGCCTGGATGGGCTGCCCCTCGCCATTGAGCTGGCCGCCGCTCGTATCCGTCTGCTGTCGCCCCCGGCCCTCCTGGGACGCCTGGATCAACGCCTGAAGCTGTTAACCGGCGGGGCGCGTGATCTGCCGGAGCGCCACCAGACCCTGCGGGGCGCGATTGAGTGGAGTTACGGCCTGCTGGACGCCGAGCGAGCGGCCCTATTTCGCCGCCTGGCCGTCTTTGCCGGGGGCGTCTCTCTGGCGGCGGTGGAAGCGGTATGCGCCGACGGGGACGACGGACCACCGACCACTGACCAGGCCGATCCAGGTACGTCTGTTGGTCCTGCGTCCCTGGTCGTGAGTGCAGACGACGTGCTGGGAGGGCTGGAGGCGCTGATCAATGAGAGCCTGATCGTACAGCATGACCAGAGTGATGGAGAGCCGCGTTTCTACATGCTGGAGACCATCCGCGAGTTCGCCCAGGAGCAATTGGAGCGGGGTGGCGAAGTGGAGGGGCTGCGGCGGCGGCATGCCCTGTACTTTCTCGACCTGGCCGAGGCCGTGGAGCCTAAGCTGCGCGGGGCGGACCAGACGGCGGCGCTCAAACAACTGGACGCTGAGATTGACAACCTGCGGGCTGCCTTGACTTGGCTACGCACCGCCGGCGTCGCCCTGGTTGAGGTCGCGTTGCGCCTCGTGTACAGCCTGTCCCGCTATTGGTACATCCGAGGCTACTTCAGTGAAGGTCGCACCTGGCTACTGGCGTTTCTGGCGGCGTCCACGCCGGCCGGTGGGACGCCCTCCACTGACAACGCGCTCACCATGTCTCGCGCCCGGGTGGCGGGCGCGGCGGGTGTCCTGGCCTGGGCGCAGGGCGACTATGCCGCGGCCCGCGCCGCCTATGAAGAGAGCCTTGCCCTTCGGACGGTCCTGGGTGACCAGGCCGGCGCGGCCACCATGTTGAGCAACCTGGGTTTGCTGGCCCACGAAGCCGGTGACTATGCGGAGGCGCGGTCGCTCTTCGAGCGCAGCCTCACCCTGCGGCGGCAGCTTGATGATCGCTCCGAGGTCCCATCCAGTCTAATCAATCTGGCCCTGACGTTACGCGATCAGGGCGACTATGACGAGGCACGCACTCTATTGGATGAGGCCCTGGGCTTGACCCGCCAACTCAATGACGCCTGGCGAATTGCGATTTGCCTGAATAACCTGGGTGAAGTGGCCCTCTCTCAAGGCCGGCAGAGTGAGGCCCGCGCGTTGTATGAGGAAGCTCTGGCCCTGCGTCGCCAACTCGGGGATCGGCGCGGGGTGGCGTCCTCGCTCAATGGGCTGGCGCGGTGTGCGCTAGAGGCCCAGCAGTTCGAGGCGGCGTTACCCCATCTCAAGGAGAGCCTGGCCCTGCGTCAGACGCTAGGCGACCGGCGGGGTCTCATTGAGTGCCTGGAAAACTACGCGATCTACCTGCAACACTGTGGCCGAGGCGACCTCTCTACTCAGCTTATCAGTGGCTGTGATGGCCTGCGGGCGAGTCTGAAGATGCCCCGTCCCAACTCCGATGCCCCGCGCTTCGCCCGACTGGTGGCGAGCCTGCGTGAGCAGGCCGGTGGCGCACGTCTGTCAACGCTGCCGCGCCAGGCCCAGGCCTGGGACCTGGCGCAACTGGTAGCCCTGGTTCAGAGCGACACAATGGCATAAGGTCGTAGGAGGTAATCATGCGACGCTTGGTTGTGGGGTGGCTCAGCCTCGTTCTCGCCGCCAGTATTCTCATGCTCGTTGTGTGGGACCAAACGTCTGCCGCGCCATCGAGGGGCGGCCCTCGGCCACAAGCCGGCACCGCCGCGCCAACCGTGTTATCCTCCCTCGGCGCCAGTCCCGATGGCGACGGCGTGCCGGGCTTCGGGGGCGGCTACCCCACGGCGACTCCCAACATCCCCGTCTCGACGGCCTTCACCTACCAGGGCCGCGTCCTCAAACGCGGCCAGCCCGTGGATGGAGCCTGCGCGGTGCGCTTCACGCTCCATGATCGCAGTTCAGGCGGCGCCCAGGTAGGCCCTGCTCTGAACCGCGTCGTGGACGTGAACGACGGCGTGTTTACGGAGACTCTTGACTTTGGCGCGGACCCCTTCACCGGCTTCGCCCTCTGGCTGCGGCTCGCGGTCAGTTGTCCGCCCGGTGGTCCCCTGGAGCCGCTCGAACCCGCCCAGGTCCTCACCGCCGCGCCGTTGGCCCTGGGCCTGCGCGCCGGCGCACGCATCGAAGGTCAACTCTGGCCGGCCCCGATTCTGGAAGTCAGTAACGTCATCAGCGGCGGCATTGGAATCCACGCCCTGGGGCGGGAGTACGGTCTCCACGGCGAAGGGACATCCCTCAGCAGTGTCGGTGTCTATGGTAGCTCGCCCATCAACGGTGTCCTTGGCGAGGCGGCTCAATATGGGGTCATCGGCCGAGGAGCGCGGGGTGTTCAGGGTCAATCTACCTACTTCAACGGCAGCGGTGTCTACGGCATCGCCAATTCAGGGCCGGAAGCCTGGGGCGTTGTGGGGGGCAGCGAGCCAGGCATCGGCGTCTTTGGCCGCAGCCGCGACAATGTAGGGGTCTGCGGTGAGCACAAGGTGACGACGACCGACTGGTCTGACGACTGCCCAGATGGCCCCTATGGTGTCTACGGCCGAAGCTTCGCCACAGCCGGCAGCGCCGCCGGCGTCGTCGGCGAGATAGCCGCCACCCAGCCGGGCGGCTTCTCGGCCGGTGTGCGGGGTATCAACAATGGCGCCGGGGGCAACGGGATTGGGG
>CAZFUK010000629.1:0-3336 GCA_964522005.1 uncultured Anaerolineales bacterium
CAACATCGTGGCGACGCTGCTCGCCCTGGTGACGCAGCCGCGCGACTTCCTCCAGGGCCTGGTCAGCATCCTCCTGTCGGTCGTCGTCATTCTGTACCTGAACTCGGAGCCAGTCAAGCGGGTTTTCAGTCGCGAGCAGAGCACGTCGGGCTAGCCGCCCGACGGAAAGGACAAGGGTATGGCCGTTCTGCTGGGTGTCATTGTCGGTCTGGTCGTCTGGTTCCTGATGCGCTACCTGGTCGGCGGGCTATACACGGTGGACCAGAATGAGCGCGCCGTCAAGACGGTCTTTGGCCGCGCGGAGCGCATTCCAGGCAAGACAACGCTCGACGACCCGATGGCGGAGTACCTGCGGGAGGAGGAACGCGAGCGCTACCGCTACCCACAGGTGCGCGTCATCCCACCGGGCGGGCCGTACTTCAAATGGCCCTGGGAGACGGTGCACAAGGTCTCCATCGCCACCCAGACCATCAACATGGCCTTCGACCCGGAGACGCCGCAGGCCAACCAGGGCGGCACCGTCCTCGAAGCCGTCACCAAGGACCAGCTCAACATCGGTCTCCAGGGCCAGATTCGCTACCGCGTCAGCGAGCGCAACCTGTACGCCTACCTGTTCGGCGTCAAGCAGCCCATCGTCCACGTCATGGGCTACTTCATCTCGGTCCTGCGCGAGCGCATCGCCAACTTCGAAGCGCCGCACAACCGGCCCATCGTCGGCGAGGGCGAGCCCGACCCGGTCTCCATCTTCGCCGGCGTCTCCATCAACGACCTGCGCAAGAACCTGCGCGACCTGAACGAACTCATGGAGCGCGAGAGCATGTCATCCGAGGCGCGCTACGGTATCACCCTGGACGCCTCGCTGATTACCGGCATCGAGCCGCCCCAGGAGGTCGAGACGGCCCTGGCCGCCATTAACACCGCCTACAACCAGGTGTCGTCGGACATCAGCCTTGCCCAGGCCGCCGCCGACCAGCGCATCGTCCAGTCCAGGCGGGCGGTCGAAATCGAGACGCTCAAAGCCCAGGCCGAGGTCGAACCGCTCAACGCCCTGGCCCAGCAGTTGGCCGAACTCAAGAAGACCGGCCCCGAATCGCTGCCGATCTACCTGCGCAACGTGCGGCTGCGGCTCTATCAGCAGGCCCAGCGCATCTTCAAGGAGGTGGAGGCATGATGTCCTTCCTGCTCACCGTCATCGCCGCCGCCGTGGTCACGTTTGTGCTGGCCTTCGTCGCCATGCCGGCCCTGCTGGCCTTCGCGCGGCTGTTCGGCCTGTACACCATCGTCCAGGAAGGCACCTGCCAGGTCTTCATCCTGTTTGGCCGCGTGCTAGCCGTGCTGACCGAGCCGGGCTTCTACTTCCTGCCGCTGCGCCTGGGACCGGCCGCCTTCATCATCAACTTCAGCGGCCGCCGCCAGACCCTCGACATGCGGCTGGACCAGGTCTATCTGCGCAGCCAGGCCGTCAACTCGGAGGAAGGCGCGCCGATGGGCATCGGCATCTGGTACGAGATGTTCATCAGCGACCCCGTCGCCTACCTGTTCAAGAACGCCGACCCGCGCGGCTCGCTGGCGGCCAACGTCAGCAACGCCGTCGTCCGCACGCTGAGCAACCTGCCCCTCGCGCGCATGCTCGAAGACCGCCACGCCATGAGCCAGACGGTGCGGGCCGAGGTCTCCCCCAAGTCCCACGAGTGGGGCTACAAGCTCGGCTCGATCTATATCCGCAAGGTTCACTTCCGCGACACGGGGATGATTCAGCAGATCGAGGCCAAGGTCGTCAACCGCCTGCGCCAGGTGACGGCCACCATCCGCCAGGACGGCGCGAACCAGGTGAGCATCATCACCAGCACCGCCGAGCGGCAGGCGGCCGTCGAGTTCGCCCGCGCCGAGGCGCAGCGCCCGCTCATCGTCGGCTCGGCGCTCCAGAAGATCGCAGAGGACCCGGAAGTCGCCAACGCCCTGTTCGAGATTCTGGAGACGCAGCGGCTGCTCGAAGGCCAGGGGCGGCTGACGCTCGTGCCCAAGGGCAACGGCCTGCTGACGCAGTTGGTGGCGGCCACCACAGCCCCGGCTGAAACGCATAGCGCCCGGCCACGTGGCGGCGATGGCAGCGGTGGCAGCGGTAGCAGCGGGCGGAGCTAGCGCTTGTCCAAGACGGCTCAGGCGCGCGGGGCGCTCCTGCTCACGCTCGCGGTCTTCGGCCTGCTGCTGGCCCTGGACTGGATTCTGCCCATTGACGACGCCTACATCTACTTCCGCTACGCCCTGAACCTGGCGCGGGGGCACGGCTACGTCTACAATGTGGGCGAGGCCGTCGAAGGCGCCACCGGCGTCCTGTGGACGCTGGTTCTGACGCCGTTCGCCGGCCTCGGCCTGGACCTGGAACTCGTCGCGCGGCTGCTCGGCGTCGCCTGCAGCATCGCGGCGCTCGGCCTGGTCTGGCGTCGACTACGCGACGACGGCCTGCCCCTCGGCCTGGTCCTGCTCGCGCTGGCCCTCGTCGCCACGCCCAACGACTTCACCGCCTCGACGCTCATCGGCCTCGAAACCACGCTCTACGCCCTGTGGCTGGTCGCGCTCTACCTGCTCTACCGCGAGGACCCGGCGCGGCGCTCCCCGCTCCTGGTGGGCAGCCTGGGTGCGGCCCTGTTTATGACCCGCCCCGAGTCCATCGCCCTCTTGCCCCTCCTGGCCCTCGGTTTCGTCGCCCTGCGGCCCGCCCCCTGGCGGTGGATCGGGACGACGCTGGGGGTCTGGTCGGCCGGCGCGCTGGCTGTCACCGCATGGCGCCTGCTCACCTTTGGCGACCTCGTGCCCAACAGTGTCCGCGCCAAGTCCGTCCTCTCGCCCGGCCTGCCCTGGGACATACTGGCCGTGCGCCTCCAGGCGGGCCTGGCCTACAGCCAGCGCTTCCTGGCCGCCCACTGGGCGCTGGCCCTGCTGGCCGTGGTCGGGCTGGTCCTCCTGGCGCGCGGCCGCCCCTTCGCCGCCACCGTCGCCGCCGCACTCCTGGGCACGGCCTGTGCCGCTGTCCTGGTCAACGCGGGCGATTGGATGCCCTTCAACCGCCTCCTGACCCCCACCCTGCCTCTGCTGGCCCTGCTGGGCGGCGCGGCCCTGGCCTCCCTCACCCGCGCCGTATGGCCCCGTGCCCGCTGGCTCAACCTGGCGGGTGTGCTGCTGACGGCGCTCGTCTACGGGCAGGCGCTGCTCCCCCTGGCGGGCCGCGTCCCGTTTGAAGCCCGCGAGTGGCCGACCAAGGCCTGCTACGACCAGGCGGTGGAGACCCTGCGCCCCTTCCTCGGCCCGGACGCCATCGTCTCCCCCGAAGCCCTG
>CAZFUK010000630.1:0-3335 GCA_964522005.1 uncultured Anaerolineales bacterium
CGACGCTCTCCGCCCGCGCGGTGTTGACGTCCACCACGGCCACCGTCTCCGCGTCCGGCTGCTCGTGGAACACGCGGGCGTGCCGCGTCCCCAACAGCCCTGCGCCGACCACCGCCACTCTCAGTTTAGACATGCTACCCCTTCAAGGCTCCCATGCGCACGCCTTCGAGGAAGTACTTCTGGAAGGCCAGGAAGAACAGGATCATGGGCAGGGCAGCCAGGGCCGCGCCAGCGAAGATGATGCCCCAGTCGGTCATAAACTCACCCTGCAGGTTGGCGACGCCGACGGTGATGGTGTAGTTCTGCGGCTTGTTGAGCGCGATGAGCGGCCACAGGAAGTCGTTCCAATTGCGCACGAAGGTGAAGATGGCGAGGGCGGCCATGGCCGGGCGGCACAGGGGCAGGATGACGTTCCAGAACACGCTGAACTCGCTAGCGCCATCAATGCGCGCCGCGTCCTCCAATTCCGAGGGCAGCGTCTGGATGTACTGGCGCATGAGGAAGATGCCGAAGACCTGCGCCGTGCCGGGCAGGATGACGGCCCAGATATTGTCAATCAGCCCCAGGTTGCGCGTGATGATATAGAGCGGGATGAGCGTGACGTGGATGGGAATCATCAGCGTACTGAGGACCAGGCCGAACAAAGCATTGCGCAGCGGGAAGCGGCGCTTGGCGAAAGCGTAACCCGCCATGGTGTCGAACAGGATGTGCCAGATCGTGATGACAAACGAGATGAGCAGGCTGTTGATCATCCACTGGGTGTAGAACTTCGTCCCGCCGAGCAGCCGTTGGAAGTTTTCGAGCTTGAAGGCCGGCCAGAGCAGCGGCGTCAGGGGCGGCGTGGAGGTGATGGGCGTCAGGGCGTTGACGAACAGCCAGTACATCGGGAACAGGGCGATGACGGTCGTGATGGCCAGGACAAGCCAGACCCCCCAGTTAACTTGCCGCAGGCGCGCGGGCCAGGAAATGCGGGTCGCGGGGATCGTGGTGGTGGTAGTTGCCATTTAATACTCCACATCCGAGCGCAGGAAGCGGAACTGAATCACGGCGACGGCGGCGACCATGACGAACAGGACAAACGCCTGCGCCGAGGCCACGCCGAAGTTCAGGTCTTTGAAGCCGTTGTTGTAAATCTGGGTGACGATGGTCTGGGTGGCGTTGCCGACCCCGCTGGGAACCATGACGTAGATGCGCTCGAAGACCTCGAAGCTGGCAATGGTATAGAGGACGACCAGGTAGAGGGTGGTGGACTTGATGAGGGGGACGGTGATGTTCCACCACTTTTGAATCCCACTCGCGCCATCCAGGTCCGCCGCCTCGTAGAACTCGGTGGGGATGCTGCCCATCGCCGCGCTGTAGAGTACGATGGCGGTGGCGGGCACGGTCAGGATGGCCGACAGGGTGACGCTAGTCAGGGCGACGTCGGGGTTCGACAACCAGCGCACGGGCGGCAGGCCAATCAGCCGCAGCAGGTAGTTGGCGAAGCCCCACTGGGCGTTGAAGATGTAGGCCCAGGTCATGCCGATGACCAGCGCGCTGGTGACGGCGGGCAGGTAGTAGGCGGCGCGGAAGAAGGTTCGCATGCGATTGCTGAGCGGCTGGATCATGCTCGCCAGCGCCAGACCAATGATGATGTTGGCCGTGACGGTGAAGACGGTATAGACCAGGGTGTTCTGGATGGAGCGGACGAAGAGGCCGTTCAACTGGGTGAAGGCGTCCACGTAGTTGGCGTAGAAGGGGTCCATCCAGCGCCCGCCCCGCACGAGACTATAGCGTTGGAACGAGATGACAAACGCCCACAGCACGGGAATCAGGACGAACACGGTGAAGGTGGTCATGCTGGGCAGGATAAACAAGTAGCTCCAGCCGTGTTTGCGGAGGAATTGGCGCATGGCGGCTCCCTAATGACGGAGGACGGACGATAGAGGACGGACGATGGATGACGGACGACAAAACTCTCCTTGTTGGTCCTCCGTCCTCCGTCCTCCGTCCTTCGTCAGTCGTGCCTACTTCTCGGCGATGATCTTGTTCGCTTCCGCCGCGATGTTCTTCATGGCGTCCGCCGCCTTGACCTTGCCGAAGATGATGTTCTGATACTCCGGATGGATCAGGCGGGTAAACTTGGCCCAACCCGGAATCAGCGGGGTCACGTACATGTCCGGCACCGTCCCCACGAACTGGTCGAGGGGCGGGGCGACCTTGACCGACTTGCGCGCGCCGGGGGCCAGGTAGAAGCCGGTCGCGGCGGTCGCGCTGGGCGGCACGTCCACCTGGACTTCGTTGCTGGTCAGGTAGCGGCCCAGGTCCATGCCGGCCTGGAGCTTGGCCTTGTCCTTGACGGCGGCGACGGCGATGAGGCCCACCGCCCCGATGGTCAGCTTCTGGCCCTTGTAGGTCGGCAGCGGGTAGATCTCGAAGTTGACCTTGTTCGCCACGAGCTGGGGCGCGAAGCCGGTCGCGTCCACGACCATGGCGTACTGCTTGTTCTGGAAGCCGCCCTTGACGTCCGAGTCCTTCTGCGAGCCGAAGTCCGGCGGCGTCACTTTGTGCACCAGCGCCAGGTCCGCGAACCGCTGCAAACCGGCGGCGGCGGCGGGCGTGTCCAGACCGAACTTGCCATCCTTGGTCATGGGGCGGACGCTGGCGTCCTCGTTCATCCACAAGGCCCAGGTGTTGACCACACCAGGGTCAATGAAGCCGGTCCAGCCGTAGACCTGCTCACCGTTAGCGCGCTTGAAGGTCGTCTTCTTGGCGGTGTCCACGAACTGGTCCCAGGTCCAGTCCTTGGGCGGCATGGCGACGTTGGCTTCTTTGAACACGTCGGTGTTGAGGTACATGCCCATGGGCACGACCCACAGCGGCCAGGCGTAGGCCTTGCCGTCCTTGAGGCGGGTCACGTCCAGGACGTTGGGCAGGATGTCGGCCTTGTCGTCGGCGGTGAGGAAGTCGTCAATGGGCGCGACGAGGTCATCGCGGACGAACTGGGGCAGGCGGTCGGACGGGATACGCAGCACGTCAATGCCTTGGCCGCTCTGGAGGGCGGTGGTCAGCTTGGTGAAGCCCTCGTCGTTCGGTGGGTAGCCGGTGATCTCCACCTTGATGTCGGGGTTGTCGGCCATGAACTGGGCCACGGCCAGGTCGAACGGGTTAGCGAACTGGTTGCCGGGCGTGTAGCCCAGCACCCACAGGTTCAGCGTGCCCTTGTAGCCGCTGCTGCTCTTGCGCAGCCCGCCCTTGGCGGTGGCCTTGGGTGCGGCCGCCGGCGCGGCCTGGGTGGCCGCCGGGGTGGCCGTCGGGGCGGCGGCCTTGGGCGCGTCGGTCGCCTTGGCCGCCGG
>CAZFUK010000631.1:0-3334 GCA_964522005.1 uncultured Anaerolineales bacterium
GGGGCTAAGGGGCCTTTGGCCGAGTGTCCACCTACGTGGACACTACGTCGGCATAGGCCGACGCTCGGCGCGAAGCGCCCTCCTGCCCCGACTTGAGTCGGCGGCGCCTACCCTTCACCGGCACTGTCAACCCAATTTACACCTCAAACGCCCACTCGCCCTGGCGCATGACCGGCTCGGTCGTGCCGTCCGCCCGCACGCCGTCCACATCCATGTCGGCCGCGCCAATCATAAAGTCCACGTGGACCAGGCTGTGGTTGCCGCCCCGCGCTGCGAAGTCCTCGTTGGACAACTCATCGGCCCCTTCCAGATTGAAACGGTAGGCCTCGCCCAGCGCGATATGGCTCGCCGCGTTCTCGTCATACAGGGTGTCATAGAACAGCAGACCGCTCTGAGCGATGGGTGAACTATGCGGCACCAGGGCTACCTCGCCCAGGCGTGACGCCCCTTCATCCGTCTCAATCAGCTTGCGGAGAATGTCCTCCCCCTGCGGCGCGCTGACCTCCACAACCCGCCCGCCTTCAAACCGCACGGTGAAGTCATGCAGCAGGACACCGCGCAGGCTCAGCGGCTTGGTGGTACGCACGACGCCCTCCACCCGCTCGCGGTGAGGCAGGGTGAAGATCTCCTCCGTGGGCAGGTTAGGCGCGAACTGAACCCCCTTCTCGCTGGTCCCGATGCCGCCCTTCCAGATGTGGCCCTCCGGCAACCCGACCGTCAAGTCGGTCTGCCGTGACTTGAACCGCAGCGCCGTGTACGCCCGCTGCGTCATGTACTGGCCCCGCCTCACCAGCCCCTGCGTATGCGTCTGCCACGCGGCGACCGGGTCGGGCTGGTCCAGACGACAGGCATGGAAGATGGCATCCCAGAGACGCGACACCTGCTCCTCCTGAGGCAGACCCGGAAAGACCTTGGCAGCCCAACTTGGCTCCGCCCCTCCGATAATGGACCAGGGGAAGGCATCGCGCGTCACCAGGGCGATGAACGGCTCCATGAGCTGCGCACGGCTTTTTTGAGATAGCGCGACGAGTTCAGGGTCCTGGCCTTTCAGCAGGTCCGGATTGTGCGCCGAGACCTGGATAAGCGGGTGCCGCGCCTCCCCATATTCCATAGCTGCCTGCGCCGGCCACTGCGACACCTCCTCAAACGAGTCGCGTGGCGCGTAGAGATAGCGGGCCAGCGCCACCTGGTCGTCGTTCCACATCACCTCCACCAGGCGAGCGCCGCGCTGGTAGGCGTGTTTGACGATGGCTCGCGTCAGAGGCGCCATGCTAATGGGCGATGTCACCATGAGGCGCTGACCGGGCTGGAGGTTCACCCCGACACGGACGGCCAGTTCAGCGTACAGGTCCAGTTGACGCTCGAAGGAGGTCATGCGTTGTTTCCTTATTGGGTTGGGTGGGGCTAGGTTCGGTGCGACCGGCGCGGAGCCAGTACAGGTGGAGGATGATGCCGGTGACGAGGCCGACGGCGAGCTTGATCGGCCAGGGCAGACTGCTGGGACTGATAAAGCCTTCAATCAGGCCGGCGAGAACCAGGAGCGGGACGCAACCGAGAATCAGGCGGACGGCAAGCTGGGCGCGGCGCGTCAGGGCCTCGCGTCGGGTCAGCAGGCCAGGGCGCAGCAGCCCGTCGGCCATAAAGAGACCACAGCCCCCGGCCAGGAAGATGACGCTCAACTCGATAAAGCCGTGGGCGACGATAAACTCGGCCAGCCCGTAGCTCAGCCCGTGCGCCTGGAGCAAGCCGAAGAGCGCGCCCACGTGGAGGCCGTTGGTCAGCATCACCCATAGCGTCAGCAGGCCGCCGGTCATGCCACCCGCGAAAGTGAGGAACATGACCTGGATATTGTTGGTCAGGATGACTGCCGAGGCGCCAGAGCGTTCCTGGGGTGGAATCTCGGTCCACAGCTTGCCGCGCTCGACCTCCGCCACCAGGGGCCGCACGTTCTGGCCCAGGTAGGTGTAGACCAGGTCGGGCGAGCGCCAGACGGTGAGGAAGCCGACCAGGGCAGGGATGACAAATAAGGCAAAGGCCAGCTTTGTATAGGGCAGCAAGTGGCGGTATAATTGCGGCAGCGTCGCCCGGTAGAAGCGGACGAACCGCCGCCCCTGGAGTGGTTCACTGCGGTAGATGACGGCGTGGGCGCGGGCCACCAGGCCGTTGAGGTAGACCGTCACCCGCTGCCCGGCGAAGTCCCGCTGCGCGATCGCCAGGTCGGACGTCGCCACCCGGTAGAGGCGGCCCAGGTCGCCCAACTCGGCTGGCGTCAGGGCGGTCATGCCACGCCCGGCCCGTTTGAGGAGTTCCTCCAACCGCGCCCACTGGGGCCGTCCATGCTCGATAAACTGGTCTAAATTCATGTCTCACCCCACCGACTTTCTGCGGGACGAATTAGCCATCGAGACCCCTGAAAACGTCGCCTTTGACTACGACGTGGCGGGCATCGGCAACCGCTTCATCGGCGCGCTGGTGGACACGGTCCTGCTGGGCGTCATCCTGGTCGGGCTGTACCTGGCGGTCCTGCTCGCGGTAGCGGCGCTGCAGAGGGCCTTCGGCTTCGACCTGGACGATGTAATGAACGCGGGCGGCTGGCTGCGCTCGCTGCTCATCGCGGGCTTCGCCGTGCTGCAATTCGTCGTCTTCTGGGGATATTATATCCTATTTGAGCTATTGTGGAATGGTCAGACACCGGGGAAACGTGTGGCGGGCACGCGGGTGGTGCGGGTGGATGGCAACCCGGTCGGGCTGGTCGAGGTGGCCGTCCGCAACCTGGTGCGTATCGTAGACTTCCTGCCCAGCTTCTACGGCCTGGGGCTGATTGTGATGTTCTTCAACCGCCAGGCGCGCCGCCTGGGCGACTTCGCGGCGGGCACGCTGGTCATCCGTGAGCGCAAGGCCGTCTCCCTGGACAGCCTGGGGCCTTCGACCAGCATCCACCCGTCGGCCATCGGCGCGGCCGAGCGGGTCCAGTCGCTGGTCAACAACTACCCCGCCGTGCGGAACCTCAGCGCCGCCGACTTGGACCTGATTCAGGATGCGCTGACCCGCTACCGCCAGGGCAAGCTGGACCCTGACCTGGTCAACCGCCTCGCCCAGGCCATCGCCCGCAAGATTGGCCTCGCCTCGCTGCCCCCGCATGCCGCGCGGCCGTTTCTGGAAGAGGTGCTGGCGGCCCACACGTCCATGACCAAGCAGGTCACCAGGGAATAAGCCGCTGGCGCGTCATGCAAGGACGCAAAAAGGCGGTTGGACTTAAGTCCAACCGCCTTCATGTTGTCACACGCTAAGAACTGAACAGCAGGGATGCTCACGAGACTGAGCGGAGAAGAGG
>CAZFUK010000632.1:0-3332 GCA_964522005.1 uncultured Anaerolineales bacterium
TTGCATGGATTCCAGAGAATGTAGTTTGTACCACACAGTAGCCCTGCTACACCACGGTGAACTTGGGGTGGGACTCACAACGGAGGTCTGTATGAGTGACGTGTTTGATCGCCTGGCGAAGGGACCCGAGCAGAACGAGACGGGGTCGTATGACAACTGGAACGAGATGGTAGGCGAGGCGCCGCCGGACAAGCGCACGACCCAGACCGATACGGCGCAGTCGCTGTATCATGGGAATGAGCCGTACACAGCCAACCAGCCGACGCTGGAGACCCAGAGCGAGCCGGGGCTGGTGCGCCGGCTGCTGGGCAACCGCGCCTTGATGATGGGCGCGGCCGTCGTCGGGGCCAAGATTCTGTCCGACCGCATGCGCAACCGCCGCTAAGCCGCCCACTATCTCAAAGAGAGCCTCCCACTATCATGCGACAGTCGGCGGCTCTCTGCTGTCTTTCAGATAGGATTACCTCGTAGTCGGCACGAAGAAGCGAAGATATTGGTATCAACAACGACAGGCGTATCTTCCGTAATCATCTACCACTCTAGAAACGTAGACTTGAGCCTGGCCCAGCCGTCCCGATCCACCTCGTCAGCCAGGGCCTCTGCCTGGTCTTGGGTTAGCTGACTGCGCTTTCGGATCGCCTCGAATTCCAGATAGTCGAGGAAGCGGACCACTGCATCCCGATCAACCATGTCACGCTTGAAGCGAACTACGACCTCATCACTTTCCACAGCCACGTGATACACCCGATTCATCCTGCTCCCCTTTCTCCAAGTCCGCCACGCGCCTAACACCGTGAATTCTATACCGAACGCCCCGGCTCAGTCAAGGGACACCCCGTCCCATCCGGTTCAGCCGGGTGGGACGGGGTGCTTTACAGAGGCTGGTTAGCGCCCGTCGGCTCGACGCACCAGGGGCAGGAACAGGTGGAAGGAACGCCCCTCCAAGGTCGCCGTGGGCGTCACGGTGGCTGTCACAGTTGGCATTGGTGTCGCCGTTGCGGTCGCTGTGGGGGTCACTGTGGGCATGGCCGAGGTGGGCGGGAGGACCAGCACGGCATCGGCGACGCGTACCGTCTGGCCGGTCTTGACGCGCTGTACTATTTTTAGAGACGGGGTACGCAATACGCATGACGAAATACGCCTCACGCATTACTTGCCCTATAACTGTTTGCCTCCCTGCCACCCCCATGCTATAATCAAGCTCCACCCCGAACCCTCCAAGGAGGCCGCACATGGAAATCACCACCAAAGAACTGAAGCGGGTTATCCTCGTCGCGCCCGTCGGTCGCATTGACCACCAGAGCGCGCCCGAATTGCAGAAGACCCTGGACGACTTGATCAACCAGGGCCAATTCAAGCTTGTCCTGGACCTGTCGGGCGTCAACTACATTAGTTCCGCCGGCCTGCGCGTCCTCCTGGCCGCCCGCAAAGCCGTCAAACGCTGGAACCGGGGCGACCTCCGCCTGGCCCACATCCAGCCCTACGTCCGCGACACCCTCGACCTGGTCGGCTTCACCCGCATCTTCGAACTCTACGACGATGTTGTGGACGCGGTCGGCAGCTTCTAGGGAGGACGGAAGACGGAGGACGGAGGACGGAGGGAATCACGACGCAAGCCTTCCCCATTGACCTGGACGCCCTGCCGACCGAACTGGCCCACGCCGGGCTGGGCGAAATCCAGGCGTTCCTGCGCTGGCTGGCCGACGAGGGCCAGACCGACGCCGTGTCGCGCACCGCCCTGGTCAAGTACCGCGCCCACCTGGTTGAAGACCAGGGGCTGGCGCGTGACGATGTGCGCGAGCGGCTGGCGCCGGTCCGCCGCTTCGTCGCCTGGTACGACGAGGCCCACCCGCACCGCCTGCCCCTGGGCCACGCGACAGGCGCGGACCGGCGCGCGGCCGAGTTGCACACACTCAAGAGCGTGGCCGAGACGCTGAACCAAAGTGTGGACGTGGGCGAGGCGATTGACGCCGTCCTGGCCGAGCTAAGCGCGCTGCTGGGCATAGGCACGGGCTGGGTGTTCCTGCTCGACGAGGCAGACAACTTCATCCCGGTCGACGCCATTGGCCTGCCGCCCGCGCTAGCCGAGGACGACTGGCGCGAGTTGCGCCGCGCGCCCGAGTGCGAGTGCC
Organism: uncultured Anaerolineales bacterium; assembly: GCA_964522005.1. Taxonomy (GTDB): domain Bacteria; phylum Chloroflexota; class Anaerolineae; order Epilineales; family JAHCIE01; genus JAHCIE01. The sequence continues at coordinate 2,133 of CAZFUK010000632.1, forward strand.
AGTGGCAATTGCGGACCGGGCAACTCAAGCGGTCGGTCAACGTGGTCAAGTGCAGCCGACTGGAAGACGCCGTGGGCGACACGGGCGGGCTGCGCTACCATGCCTCCGTGCCCATCCGCGCCCGCAAGAAGGTGTTGGGTATCCTCAACCTGACCGGGCCGTCGCAGGAAATCTTCAGCGGCGCCGACCTCCAGGTGTTGGAGGCCATTGGCGACCAGTTGGGCATGGCGATTGAGCGGGCGCGGCTGCTCGAAGTCGCGCGCAGCCGTCGGATTCGCGAGCAGGAAGTCCTGCTGCGCATCTCCCACGGGCTGCTGTCCAGTCTCGACCCGGCCCAGGTCACCGAGCTAGTCGTCACCGAGGCGGCCAACGTGCTCGGCGCGGACGCCGCCGCCTTCTCGCTGTTCCAGGCCGACGACCGGCTCACGCTGCTGGCGACGGTCGGCTGGAGCGAGGAGTGGCTGGTCCACCACGATTGGAAACTGCTGCCCGGCGGCCTGACGCAGCGGGTGCTGGCGGCGCGGGAACCGATCGTGGAGCCGGACTTGAGTACAACGTTGGCGGCCCAGTCGGAGATCGTCCAGGCCCACGGCTGGCAGTCGGCCCTGGCCGTGCCGGTCGAGTTGCGCGGCGAGATCATCGGCGTCCTGACGGTCAACAGCAAGGCCCCCTACCACTTCTCGGAGGACGACAAACGGCTGCTGGGGCTGATCGCGACCCAGGCGGCGATGGCGGTGCGCAACGCCCGCGAGTACGAGGAGAAGGCCGAGGAGGCCTGGCACCGCAACGCCCTGCTCCAGGTGTCGGAGAACATCCGCAACCTCCAGAGCATCGAGGAGGTGCTGGAGACGGTGGGCCGCATCGCGCCGCTGTTCCTGGGCGCGAACCACTGCGGCTTCTACCTGTGGAGTTCGACGCTCCAGGGCTTCGTGCCCCGTCTTCTCGTCAGCACGGCGGACATGCCCCAGGACCGCCTCGACCGGTTCTACAGCATGTCCACCACCCAGCCCGGCCTGGGCTTCGACCGGCTGCTGGCCGAGCGCAACCCGTACCTGATTGAGGCGGGCCAGGCCGGCGAGGGCGACCGCGAGTTACTCGGCATCTTTGGCGCGGACCGCCTCCTGCTCGTGCCGCTGGTCGCCCACGGCCTGCTGGTCGGCGCGATGGCGTTGGACCCGAGCCTGGAGAGTGACCGTTATA
>CAZFUK010000633.1:0-3332 GCA_964522005.1 uncultured Anaerolineales bacterium
ACTGGGCCATGAGCCGCGCCGCCACTGAGCCGACGTTGCCGAAGCCCTGGACCACGACGCGCGTGCCGGCCAGGGGCATGTCCATGTTGTGCGCGGCCTCGCGGGCCGTGTACATCACCCCGCGCCCGGTGGCCTCGACGCGGCCCAGCGAGCCGCCCACGTCCACCGGCTTGCCCGTCACCACGCCCAGCACCGAGTGGCCCTCGTGCATGGACAGCGTGTCCATGATCCAGGCCATGGTCTGGGGGTTGGTGTTGACGTCGGGGGCGGGGATGTCCTCCTCCTCGCCCACCAGGATGCTAATCTAGGTGGCGTAGCGGCGGGTGAGCCGCTCTAGCTCGCGTTGGGACAGGTCGCGCGGGTCCACCACCACGCCGCCCTTGGCGCCGCCGTAGGGGTTGTTGACCACGGCGCATTTACAGGTCATCCACTTCGCCAGGGCGCGCACCTCGTCCAGGTCTACGTTGTGGTGGTAGCGGATGCCACCCTTGCTCGGCCCGCGTACCAGCGAGTGGTGGACGCGGTAGCCGGTGAACATGCGCGTCGAGCCGTCGTCCATGGCGACGGGGAAGCGCACCGTCAACTCGCGCTGGGGCTTCTTGAGCACATCGGCCAGGCCCGACGGGACTTGGATAAACGAGAGCGCCTTGTCAAGCTGCTGGAGGGCGTTCTGGTAGGGGTTGTTCTGTTTGACCGGGGTGGCTGTCGGCGCTGACATAGTCCCTCCAAGGGTTAGCCATGTGTTAGTAGAATAGCTCACTGACCGACTGGTCGTTGTGGATGCGGTCAATGGCCTCGGCCAGCAGCGGCGCGACGCTCAAGACCGTGAGCTTGGGGAAGCGTTTGTCCGGTGGAATGCTAATCGTATCGGTGACGATGACGCCGGCCAGTGGGCTGGTCTGGAGGCGCTGCGGCGCGTCGGGGGCCAGCACGGCGTGGGTGACGGCGGCGTAGACCTGGCTCGCCCCGCGCTCCAGCAGCAACTCGGCGGCCTGGATGAGCGTCCCGCCCGTGGAGATAATGTCGTCCACCAGGATGCACACCCGCCCCTCCACGTCGCCCACCATGCCCCGCACCTCGGTGACATCGGGTGTGGGGCGGCGCTTGAGGACAATGGCGAAGGTCGAGCCACGGCCGAAGCGCGCCTGGAAGCGCGACGCGCGGTCCACCGCGCCTTCGTCCGGCGCGACGATGGTACACTGCTCCACCGGCAATTGTTGCTGCAAATACTGTGCCTGGATGGGGCCGCCGCGCAGGTGGTCCACCGGGATGTCAAAAAAGCCCTCGATGGCGCGGGCGGTCAGGTCCAGGGTGAGGACGCGGTGGGCGCCGGCCACGGTAATCAGGTTCGCCACCAGCTTGGCCGAGATGGGTTCCCGCCCAATCGTCCGCTTCTCCTGCCGGGCGTAGCCGAAGTACGGCAGGACCGCCGTGATGCGCCCCGCCGACGACCGCCGCAGGGCGTCCATGACAATCAGCAGCTCCATCAGGTGGTGGTTGACCGGCGCGCTCGTCGGCTGGACGACAAAGACGTCGGCCCCGCGCACGTTCTGGTGAATCTGGACGCGGACCTCGCCGTCGGAGAACGTGCTGATGGTGGCCGGGTCCAACGCCAGCCCGAGATGCTGGGCGATGGCTTCGGCCAGGGGGCGGTTGGCGTTGCCCGCGATGAGGCGCGGGCCAGACGTTGCAGGCATACGCTTACCCTACCGGGGGTATGACCGGCTAATACTTGCGGACCAGCGACCGATAGACCGCCGGCTGGCGGTGCTGGATGATCTGGAACTCCTCGCGGTACTGGCGCACCTGGTCCAGGTCGAGCCGCGCCACGCCGTAGCCCTCGCCCGGCTCGTCCACCAGCGCCATCATCTCGCCCCTCGGCCCGACAATCATGCTCTGGCCGAAGAAGTTGAGCGTCACCTCTTCGCCCACGCGGTTGGCGGCGGCCATGAAGACGGTGTTCTCGAAGGCGCGGGAGACGACATAGGCCCGCCACTCCTCGACGTGCGGCTCCTCCCAGTTCGCCAGTGTCAGGATGAGTTCCGCGCCGTCGAGGGCCAGGCAGCGCGCCGTCTCGGGGAAGGCCAGGTCCCAGCCAATCATCAGGCCGACCTCGCCAAAGGCCGTCTCGAACACGGGCAGCTTGAAGCCGGGGCGGAAGGTCATCCGCTCCTCGCCGCGCAGGTGGACCTTGCGGTAGTCGCCCACGACCTCGCCTTCGTTGTCAATCAGGACCGCCGCGTTGTAGAGTACCGACTCGACGCGCTCCTTGATGACCATGCCAAAGGCGATGTGGGTGTTGAACTCGCGGGCGCGCTGCGACATGATGTTGACGCTCGGCCCAGGGATACGTTCGGCCAGCTCAGTGAAGCCGACGCCGACCTCGTAGCCCGTGGTCATGAGTTCGGGGAAGACGATGAGATCCACCTTCTGGCGGCGGGCAATCTCGTCAATAATGTCGGACATGCGGGCCAGATTCTGCTGGACCGTGCCCAGCTCGGGTTTGGCCTGGACCACCGCCACGTTGACTTCGCGCATCAGACGTCCTTTAGGGGTAATGGGGAATCGGGAGAAGAGCCTTGCAATCGCCCAAATTGTACCCTCGCCGGGTAGTCCAGTCAAGATAGGGGGAGACTGAGTCGGGGTGTGGGGAGACAGCCAAAGAACGCCGAGACAGTTAGGTCCTCGGCTGAGTGAAGAGTGCGGTAGTGCAAGCTCAAGCTGCTAGCTCATCAATATAGTGTTCACGCTTGCGCCAGGGAATAGGCGTGATCGAATATGTTTCTAAAGCTTCGATAAGCTTGGCTGGTACAGAGCTGCGAGTATCATTGAGAAAGGCGTACGCCCTAGCCTTGGGATCACGTCCAGTTGACGTATCACTCCATGCAAAGCAGTAAGCCGTGATGGCATCACGATTTGGTGAGTTAATAACGCGCAGGAAGCGTTCAGGAGATGTAAGCGAGGGCGGAACGAAGAAGTCAAACTCGTGATCAATGCTACTCCTACCCCGGAGGCGAATACGAGAGGCATAGCGAATATGATGCTCACGCAGGAAGAGTTCGACATCTTCCAGAAAAAGGGCACGCACATGATCGTGTGCGAGTACAAACATGTCGTTGACAGACAGCATGGCTTGCAGAAGACGATGTTGTGCATCAGCGAGATGGTCAGGGTCGGTTTCCACCCGTAGTTCGCCATTGATGTTATCCACTCGATAGCCGCGCAGGATAGTGTCGAGGAGCCTCGCACGACGATCTGTAGTGATATCAACCCCCGACATACAGAGATCGCCGAGCATATAGCCATCATCAGAGAGGACGTAGCGCCCCCCA
>CAZFUK010000634.1:0-3329 GCA_964522005.1 uncultured Anaerolineales bacterium
CCGGAACCTCTCCCCCAACCCCTCCCCTACCAAGGGAGGGGTGACTTGGCCCTGACTGGCTCCCCCTTCCCTACGAGGGAAGGGGGCCGGGGGGTTAGGTCCGGCTCCCCCTTCCCTCGTAGGGAAGGGGGGCGGGGGGTTGGGTCCACGACACTCCCGCACGCCCGCTCCCTTGACTAGCTGAACCTTTCGCGTTAAAGTACGGCTACAGATGCTGAGGCATGAGGGAGAGACGGATGGCGACGACTCGCGCGGTAGACACGTATTATGCCCAACTGGACCAGTACCGCAAGCTCGGCGTGGTCAACGAGCTAAGCGTCCGCGAGGCGTTCAAGGCCCTGCTGGAGGAGCGAGGCCGCGACCTGGGCTGGACGCTCCTGGTGGAGAAGAGCCACAGCCGGCGCGCCCGCCCCGACGGCACCTTCGTGGACGACTACAAGCTGCCACGTGGGTACTGGGAGGCCAAGGACACGCGGGACGACCTACAAACCGAGATTCAGGCCAAGATCGCCCGGGGTTACCCGCTCAAGAATATCATCTTCGAGGACACGCGGCGCGGTGTGCTCTACCAGGACGGCCGCCGCGTGCTGGACGTGGACCTGACGCAACGCCCGGCCCTCACGGGCCTGCTCGACACCTTCTTTGGCTACAGCGAGAGCCAGGTCGAGGAGTTCCACGCGGCGGTGGGCGTGTTCCAGGGCCAGATACCGGAGCTGGCCGAGGCGATGGAGAAGCTGGTCGCCGAGGAACGAGGCCGCAACGCCCGCTTCGTCCAGGCCTTTGACCGCTTCTATGACCTGTGCAAGACGGCCCTCAACCCCAACCTGAGCGCCCGCGCCGTCGAGGAGATGCTGGTCCAGCACCTGCTGACCGAGCGCCTGTTCCGCACCGTGTTCGACAACCCCGACTTCACCCGCCGCAACGTCATCGCCGCCGAGATCGAGGCCGTCATTGACGCCCTCACCAGCCGCTCGTTTAGCCGCCAGGCCTATCTCAAGCGGCTGGACCACTTCTACCTCGCCATCGAGAACACCGCGCGCACCATTGGCGACTACAGCGAGAAGCAGGCCTTCCTGAACACGGTCTACGAGCGTTTCTTCCAGGGCTTCTCGCGCAAGCAGGCCGACACCCACGGCGTCGTCTACACCCCGCAGCCCATTGTGGACTTCATGGTCGCCAGCGTGGACGAGGTGCTCAAGCGCGAGTTCGGCCAGTCGCTGTCGTCGGAGGGCGTGGTTATCCTGGACCCGGCCACCGGCACGGGCAACTTCATCGTCAACATCCTCAACCGGCTGGCCCGCCGCGACATCCGCCGCAAGTACGCGGGCGAGCTATTCTGCAACGAGATTATGCTGCTGCCCTACTACGTCGCCACGCTCAACATCGAGCACGCCTTCTACGAGGCGACGGGGGAGTACGCGCCCTTCGACGGTGTGTGCTTCGTGGACACGCTGGACCTGACCGAGGGCCGCCAATACGGCCTGTTCGCGCCGCGCAACACCGCCCGCGTCCAGCGCGAGACCGACGCCGAGATCACCGTCATCATCGGCAACCCGCCCTACAATGTCGGCCAGCAGAACGAGATGGACAACAACAAGAACCGCAAGTACAAGGAGGTGGACGACAGGGTCAAGCAGACGTATGCCAGGGACTCGCGGGCGACCAACAAGAACGCCCTGGCCGATGTCTATGTCAAGTTCTTCCGCTGGGCCACCGACCGCCTCAAAGGCCGCGACGGGATTGTGTGCTATGTGAGCAACAACTCCTTCGTGGACCAGGCGGCCTTTGACGGGATGCGCAAACACCTCCAGCAAGACTTCACCGCCATCTACCACCTGGACCTGCACGGCAACGTGCGCAAGAACCCCAAGCTGTCGGGGACGACGCACAACGTCTTCGGTATCCAGGTCGGCGTCGGCATCACCGTCGCCGTCCGCCGCGCCGCGGCCGCCGAGCGCGCCCTGCGCTACCACCGCGTGCCTGAGATGTGGCGCAAGGAGCAGAAGCTCGACTTCTTAGCCCAGGCGGGGCATATCTACGGCGTGGCGTGGCAAGACCTCCAGCCCGACGCCAAACAGACCTGGCTGACCGAGGGCATGCAGGACGACTTTGCCTCTTTCCTGCCCATAGGAACAAAGGAGACGAAGGCAGCACGTAATGTGGATGTGGAAGCGATTTTCAAGAATTACGGTCGCGGTATTCAGACGACCCGCGATGAATGGGCCTATGATTATGATCGGCAGAACATGATCAACGAAGTCAAGCAGTTCATTGATCATTACAACGCGGAGGTTGACCGCTGGAAACGGCGTTCGGATAAGTCTGTGACTGTGGATACTTTCGTTAGCTACGACGAGAGCAAAATTAAGTGGAGTGAGACACTTAAACAACGTCTAGCTAGAGGGGCATACGGGGAATTTGACATTGGTAAGATGAGACAGGCCCTGTATAGGCCGTTTTGCAAGCAATTTGTCTATTTTGACAGATCAATCATCGAGAGGGTATATCAGTATCCCCAATTCTCTCCATCGAGCAAGAGTGAGGCGGAAAACATCACAGTTTGTGTCACCGATCTTGGCTCCGAGAAGCCTTTTATGGTCCTTGCCACAAACCTGATTGCGGACCTGCATCTGGTGGGGGCAGGGTCAAGCGCACAATGCTTCCCGTTCTACACCTACGATGAGGATGGAGGCAACCGGCGGGAGAACACCACGGATTGGGCGCTGGGGCAGTTTCGGGCGCAGTATGGCGACGACGTGAGCAAGTGGGACATCTTCCACTATGTCTACGCTGTGCTGCATCACCCGACCTACCGCGACCGCTATCGGGAGAACCTCAAGCGGGAGTTGCCGCGTATCCCCCTCGTCCCGGACGCGGCGGCGTTCCGCGCCCTGGCCACCGCCGGCGCCCGCCTGGCCGACCTGCACGTGGCCTACGAGGGGGCCAGCGAGTACCCACTGGAGTGGGTCGAGAACCGCGCCGTGCCCTTCTCGAGGCGCGTGGCCCGCATGAAGCTGACGCCGGACAAGCGGGGCGTGGTCGTCAACGAGAGCCTGACGCTGCGCGGGGTGCCGGCCGAGGCGTTCGAGTACCGCCTGGGCAACCGCTCGGCGCTGGAGTGGGTCATTGACCAGTACCAGGTGACGACGGACAAGCGCTCTGGCCTGACGAGCGATCCGAACCAGGCCGACGACCCGGAGTACATCGCGCGGCTGGTGGGCAAGGTGGTGACGGTGAGCGTGGCGACGGTGGACATCGTGCGGGGGCTGCCGGCGCTGGGGGTGGGGTCATAGCGCCGAGACCTGACAGGTTTTAGAAACCTGTCAGGT
>CAZFUK010000635.1:0-3328 GCA_964522005.1 uncultured Anaerolineales bacterium
ATGTGCTCGGGTGGATTGGCGCAGGGACCGGCGTGACGGGGGGCGGGACGAGCGGCCAACTGGCGAAGTGGGTCGGGGCGAGCGCGCTGAGTGACAGCATCGTGGCCGAGAGCGGCGGGACGCTGACGGCGCAGGTGGCCGGGGGCGGGGCGGTGACGCTGGCGCTCAAGAGCGTGGGTGACCACGCGATGGCCCTCTACCTGGAGAACACGGGCCGCCGCTACCAGTGGCAATTGACGCCCTCGACAGACACGCCCGCTAACCGGCTCAGGCTCTATGACCTGACAGGGAGCGCCGAGCGGCTGACGGTGCTCACGGGCGGCAATGTGGGGGTGGGGGTCGCCAACCCGCTCGCCAAGTTCCACGTGGGTGCGGGCGACGTGCTGCTGGACAACAACCAGGCGTACCGCGTCCGAGACACGAGCGGCAACAACCAGGCCATCGCCAAAATCAGCGCGGGCAACCGCGTCAACCTGGGCAGCCTGGGCAGCATCCCCGGCGGGGGGGATGTGGAGTTCTACAACAACGGACTGCTGGGCGGGACGCTCGACGGCAACCGCGATTGGCAGATGCAGAAGGGCGTCACGGTGGACGCGGCCGGGGCCAACTCTGGCAGCCTGACCAACGCGCTGCGCCTGGGCGGCAGCACGAGCGGGGAAGGGGTCGGGTCGAACCGGAGCGTGGGCGGGAACAACCAGAACGGGGTGGACATCTTCACGGGCGCGACGCGACGGCTGAGCGTGACCAACGGCGGGAACGTCGGGGTGAACATCCACAACCCTGGCGAGAAGCTGACGGTGGCGGGTGGCAACATCCTGATTGACTTCCAGCAGAACTACCGTGCCCTCAATTCGGGCGGGGGCGCCACCAGTCTGTTGCGCCTGGACACCAACGACGTGTGCAAAATCGGCACACTGGCGGCGGTTCCATCGGCGAAGGGCGATATTGAATTCTATGTGAATGGGGTCCTGGCCGGGTCGTTTGGCAACACAACACGGGTGTTCAACGCGCTGGCGGGCCTCATTGTAGCGACAGGGGGCGCGAGCGTGACAGGCGACGCGACGATGAACTCCAACCTGCTCCTGGGGCCAAGCGCGGATAAGGCCAGCGGCTCGCGGGTGTTGGCGATGCAAAACGCAGTCAGCCCGCCCAGCGGGACGCCGAGCGGCGGCGGGGTCCTATACGTGGAGTCGGGGAGTCTCAAGTTCAAAGGCAGCGCCGGGACCGTGACGGTGATTGCCCCCGCATAGCGAGAGGATGGGCCGAGATGGGTACGTGTACTCGGTCGGTCGAGGTCAGACACATGACAAACCCGTTACGGGTGGCATTTCAACACCGGGCCAGCGCGTTTGTCGCGGGCGCGATCCTGGCCCTGGCCCTCTTCCCCTACCTGGTGCCGTGGCTAACCCAGCCCTATGCGCCGCTGGGGGATTACCCCGTGCCGCAGACGGTGCTGTCGCGGGTCCCTGGCGTGGGCGGTCCGGCGGCGTGGGCAGGCGGGACGGTGCTCATCCGGGGCACCAAGTGTAACGCGAGTGACACGCCCGTCGCTGTGACGGGCGCGACGTATCTGGTGAGCGAGCAACCACGCACGATGACCCTGCTGCTCCAGGGCGCGGGGGTCCGGGAGCCGGGCTGTACCACCTTTACGTTCGCCAACTCTCTCCCCCCAGGAGTGGCGGCGGGTCGGTGGCGGGTTGAGGGCGTCGAGGAGGCGGTCCAGGGCGGCGACCACCAACGCAAGCCGTGGTACTCCGAATGGTTCGCTGTGGTGCCGAAAGATGGGGGGTAGGGATGGACCGCGAACTGGCGCTGTGGTTACGGGACAACTCGACGCTGCTGGTGGTGCTGGTTTTCCTCGCCAGCGGGGCGTTCGGGGTGTGGGTGTGGGGCTGGCAGCATCGAGCGATGGTGAGCAGCCTGGAGGAGTCGCTAGAGCGCGCCCGTGAGCAGGCCGACAAGTGGTGTTCGGTGGCCCTGTCGCTGCTGGCCGAGGTGGACGAGACGGTGCCCCACGCACCCGCGAGTCGGGCCTTCCTGACGGCGTTGCGCGTCGCCTTCGATGAGTTGTTCACCGACAGCGAGCTACAAAACATCTGCTTCGACCTGGGCATTGAGTGGGAGGAGTTGGGCGGGGCCACGAAGGGCGACAAGGCGCGGGCGCTGGTGCAGTACATGGAGAAGCGGCGACGGGTGCCGGAGTTGGTCAATCAACTGGACCGCTACCGACCGGGGTGGCGGTCGGAGAAACCGAAGGAGGGCTGACGTGAAGGATGTAACACTTCTGGACGCGGCGCGGTTTGTGCTCGCGCTGATTGTGATCGTGGGGGGCGGCTTCATGGTGTACCAGGGCCGGGCGACCGCCGAGACGGTGTACACGGTCATCGGCGTGGTGCTGGGGTACTACTTTGGCACCACGGGAACGGCGGCCCTAACGCGGGCGGTGGCGCGGGCCATAAGCGAGCGGGGGTAGGGGCGTGCGAAAACGACATAGGGGGGCCTGACTCACCAGGCTCCCCTATGTCGCGGTTGGTGCCCCCAGCTCCGGCCGCAGAGGCGGGTGGCTCTTATGTTGAGAGTGTAGCACAGTCTGTGCCAGAGTTCAATCGGTCGTTTGGAGGATAAAACGACACCGGCCAGGAGATGATTGTCTCCTAGCCGGTGTGCTGCCTGAGAGAGGAAGCCGCGCCCCCTCTCCCCTCCCCCCTTCGCCGGGGAGCCGCGTGGCAGGCCGCGTACTACTCTCATGCGCCTGCCATCGTTGTTAAAAAGTGTATGGGGGTATGGGCCGGTCCTGCCCCGGCTTGCGCTAGGCGGGTCTGTCCAGGCTACCGCCAAGGCGACCTCGGCCTGGTCGAAGTATGCGCGTCATCTGGCCGCGCTGCCATACCCAACACTGCCCATGATACCCGAAATCCGGCACCCTGTCAAGAGGACGGCTTGAACTGAGGCAGGTTGCGTAACCCGTTCTGGGCCTCGTACAGCAGTCTCAGGACGCGGATGTCTCGGCTGAGGTTGCCCGCCTGCTCCCGAAACAGAGCCGGGGCGACGAAGGGGCCAATCGCCTCGGCATGGTCGGCGGCTTGAAGCATGTCAGCCAGGGGCATGTCGAGCAATATCCTGACAAGGGCATAGGCTCGGATCAACTCGGCTTGATACTGTTCAGCATCCATTACTTCCTGCCCTTCGTCCTCGGCGCGCCCTTGTGCCCAGTGACCACGTCAGGCTGGGCGCGGGCAACCTTCAACTCGTGCTTGGCGATGGCATCCCCGACGCGCTGCGCGGCCTGTTGCATGGCGGCGAAGGCTTGGAGCAGCGCGCGGGCGGT
>CAZFUK010000636.1:0-3325 GCA_964522005.1 uncultured Anaerolineales bacterium
GCCTACCTAGCGCGGGCCTTTAGGCCCGCGCGTCTACCGACACGGGCTGCGCCACCCGCATCGGCCCTTCCCGCACGCCTCGTGCCAGAGTCCACGACCCCCGCATCGGCCCTCCCCGCCCTCTGGCCGGGGCCGCACGTCGGTGGCCTCATCGGCGCGCTGGCCCTGGCGAATGACCGCCTCCTCGTCGGCGAAGGCGACCGCCTGGCCGTCTACGACGCCGCCCGCTCCGCCGACCAGCAGCCCCCCCTCGCCTCAATCCCTCTCCCCAACGTCGTCCAGGACATCGCCTATGCCCAGGGCCACGCTTATGTCGTCACCGGTCTGGGCGGCCTCCAGGTCGTGGACGTGGCCGGCGACACCCCTCGGCTCGTGGGCAGCCTGGCCCTGCCCGGGTGGGCGCGGAGCGTCGCCGTCGCGGGGGGTCGCGCCTATGTCGCGGCGGAAGCCGGCGGGCTGCGGGTGATAGACATCTCGCAAGCGGCCCAGCCGCGTCAACTGGGCGCCGTGCGGGGCGAGGGACGCTTCACCGCCGTCGCCGTGCGCCCGCCGTATGCCTACCTGGCCGACCAGAACGCCACCCTCAGTGTGGCCGACCTCTCGGACCCGACCGCGCCGCGCCTGGTCGCCAGCCTGAATTATTATGTCACCGACATGGCCGTCGAGGGCGACCGGCTCTACCTGGCGACGACACGCGGCCTGCGCGTCCTCTCCCTCGCCAACCCTGCCCAGCCGGTCGAGGTGGGCCGCTATCCCCAGGATGCGCGCTATTCGCTCTACTCGCTGGCCCTGGCCGAGGGCCGCGTCTTCGTCGGCCACTACCAGACCGGCGTCGAGGAGTTCGGCGTGGACGCGCAGGGCCAACCCACGCCCGTCTGCGCCGCCTGCCCCAGCCCCTACCCCGACCCGAGCCGCGCCAACCTCGTCGCCCTGGCGGCGGGCGGGGGACGGGTCTACACCGCCGATGGCGACGCCTGGCGGGTGATAGAGTACGGTGCGTTACTAAGCAACGGTCCAGGACCCTCACCCCAACCCTCTCCCAGAGGGAGAGGGAGAGATGGCTCCCCCCCTCTCCCCTTATGGGAGAGGGGGACGGGGGGTGAGGGTCTGCGCCTTCTCGCGGTTCACCAGGGCTTCACCCTGCCGACCGCCGTGGCCGTCGCCGACGGCTACGCCTACCTGGCCGCCGCCTCGCAGGGGCTGGCCGTCGTCAGCCTGCGCCCCCCCGTGGCGCTGACCGGCCACACCCTGATTGGCGACGAGAACGACCCGCCGGACGCCCGCGCCGTCGCCGTCACGCCCCGTGACCTGTTCCTGGCGAGCGGCGCGTCTGTCTACCGCTTCGACCGCGCCGACCCCGCTAACCCACTCCTTGTTTCACGCTGGCCCCTTGGCCGGGCCACCGGCCTGGCCGCCGACAGCGCGCGGCTGCTGGCAGCGGTGGACGACGCGGTCTACGCGGTGCAGCTGGCGACGGGGGAGACGGTGTCTACGACGGTGGGGCTGGCCCAGGCGCGGCGGCTGGCCCTGGACGGCGACCGCGTCTATGTCGCGGGGCAGGGGGGCTTGCGGGTACTGCGCTGGCCGCTGGGCGGTGCGCCGGAGGTGGTTGGGGCGTATGACGGGCCAGACGTGACGGCGTTGGCGGTGCGGGCGAGGCTGGTCGCGCTTGGCTCGGCCCAGGGCGTGGACCTGCTGACGGACGAAGGCCAGCGGCTGGGCGGCATAGCGACCGCCGCGCCGGTGGTGGATGTCGCCTGGCTCGACCAGACGCTGCTGGTCCTGGACGCGGCCGGCCGCCTCGACTGGCTCAGCGTGGCCGACCCGGCCCACCCCACCCCCCTGGCGGCCGCCCAGGCCCTCGACAACCCGTCGGCGTTGGCGGGGGGCGAGGGCTACGCCGCCGTCACCGACCTGACAGCCGGCCTGCTGCTCTACCGGCCGGTGCGCGGCCTGCTCTGGCTCCCGTTCCTCCACCGCTAGACAGTCCAGCCGGAACAGAGAGACCTGACAGGTTTTGAAAACCTGTCAGGTCTAGGCACTGCTAAATTCTGTTCATTCTGTCGAGACGGGCAGTCGCAGGATGACGAGCATGGCGGCGACCTGGAGCGCGACCACGACGCCCCCGATCAGAGGCAGCGCCGTGTCATAGGCCCAGCCCATCCAGACCCCGCTCAGGAACCACGCTCCCCCATACACTGTGTTGAACAGGCCATACGCCGACGCCCGCCGCCCCTGGGGCGCCAGGTCGGCCACCGCCGCGCGCAGCGTCGTCTCGTGGATACCCATGACCGCGCCCCACAGCACCACACTGACCCAGACCAGGGCCGGCTGGAGCGTGAGCGAGAGCAGAGGGATAGGCAGCGTCAACAGCGGCGCGGTGAGCAGCGAGCGCAGGCCCACGCGGTCGTACAGCCGACCGACCAGCAGCGCCACGCCGGCGTCCACCGCCATGGCGACGGCGTACATCAGGGGAATCGTCGCCGGCGCCACCACACCCTGGCGGCCCAGGTGGTAGGCGATGATCTGGAAGCTGGCGAACCCGCTCACGGTCAGCAGGATGAACAGAGAGTAGACCCAGAAGGTGCGCGGAATCTGGCCCGTGCGCGGGATTTCCATCTTGCGCGGGGCCGTCTGTTCCAGCCGTTCGGGGGTCGGGAAGCGCAGGCGGGCGAAGCTCAGCGTGAGCAGGCACAGCACGGCGGGAATCCAGAGGACGGTGAAGCCGAGGCGATAGCCGCCGCCAAAGGCCAGCGCAGCCGAGAAGATGAGCGGCCCGATGATGGCGCCGATCTGGTCAATGGCCTCGTGGAGGCCGAAGCCCCAGCCCCGCCCGACCTGGGAGGTGGCGTGGGACAGCAGCGTGTCGCGGGCCGGGGAGCGAATGGCCTTGCCCACACGCTCCAGGATGATGAGCGAGGCGGCGACCGTCCATTGGCCTGTCAGGGCGACCAGGGGAATCGCCAGCAGCAGACCGTAGCCTACATAGGTCAGCGGCCAGTAGAGGCGGGTACGGTCGGCGACCACGCCCGACACGAGGCGGAGGGCGTAGCCCGCGAACTCGCCCAGGCCGGACGCCAGCCCGACAAAGGCCGCGCTCGCGCCCAGTGAGGCCAGGTACGGCCCGGCGATACTGCGGCCGCTCTCATAGGTCACATCGCCCAGCAGGCTAATCACGCCCATGAGGATGATGAACTGATACGCCTGCCGCTCCAGGCTGGTGGGCTGGATCGCCTTTTCCACTGCCATAACGCCTCCACGGAAACCTAACCCCCCGTCCCCCTTCCCTAACAAGGAAGGGGGAGAAGACGCCCCTCCCTTCCTA
>CAZFUK010000637.1:0-3324 GCA_964522005.1 uncultured Anaerolineales bacterium
GAACTGGTCCGCGCCATGGACAAGGCAGCCATCCTGCCGCCGGGCCGTACCCTGGTGACGGAGAGCGTCCTGGACGCGGCCTACCGCCAGTTCGCCCGCCAGTTCGACGCCCGCAACGGCGGCCTGGGCAGCGCGCCCAAGTTCCCCCAGGCGTCCAACTGGGAGTTCATCCTGCGCACCTGGCGGCGCACGGGTGACGAGACGACGCGCACAATGGTCGAGCGGACGCTGCGCAAGATGGCCTACGGCGGCATCTACGACCACCTGGGCGGCGGCTTCCACCGCTACACCGTGGACGCGGTCTGGCTCGTGCCCCACTTCGAGAAGATGCTGTATGACAATGCCCTGCTCGCCCGCCTCTACCTCCACGCCTACCAGGCGTTTGGCGACGACCTGTACCGCCGCGTGGTCGAGGAGACGCTGGAGTACGTGCGCCGCGACATGACCGACCCAGCCAGCGGCTTCTACTCGGCTGAGGACGCCGACAGCGAGGGCGAAGAGGGCAAGTTTTATGTCTGGTCCTACGCGGAGGTCCAGGGCCTGCTCGGTCCCGACGCCGACGCCTTCTGCCGCTTCTACGACGTGACGCCCGACGGCAACTGGGAAGGCCACACCATCCTGCACATGACGCGGCCGGTCGAGGTCGCGGCGCAGGAATTGGGGCTGGATGTGGCGGCGCTAGACGCGCTCCTGGCGCGGGGGTGGGCTAAGCTGTTCGAGGCGCGCGCCAGGCGGGTGCGGCCCGGCCTGGATGACAAAGTCCTCCTGTCGTGGAACGCGCTCATGCTGGCGGCCTACGCCGAGGCGGGCGCGGTGCTGAACAACCGGGCCTATCTTGACATCGCCGTCCGCAACGCCGAGTTCCTGCTGCGCGAGTTGCAGGCCGATGGCCGGCTGCTGCGCACCTGGAAGGGCGGCCAGGCCAAGATTCTCGGCTTCCAGGAGGACTACGCCTACCTGATTCATGCCCTGCTGGTCCTCTACGAGGCGACGTTTGAGCGGCGTTGGGTCGAGGAAGCGCGCCGCCTGGCCGAGGCGATGCTGGGGCTGTTCTGGGACGAGGCGGGCGGCTTCTACCAGACCGGAACAGACCAGGGCGGACTGGTGACGCGGCCCATGGACGTGTTCGACAGCGCGATTCCGTCGGGCAACGCGGTCGGCGCCGATGTCCTGCTGCGCCTGGGCCACCTGCTCGGCAATGAGGACTACATGCGCAAGGCAGGTCTCATCTTCAGCCGCCTGCACGAGTTGACCGCCCGCGCCCCCACCGGCTTTGGCGCGCTGCTCAGCGCGATGGACCGTTACCTGGCCCCGCCGCGCGAAGTCGCCATCCTGGGCGACCCGACCGCCAGCGCGACCCAGGCCCTGCTGGCCGAGGTGCGCCGCCGCTACCAGCCCAACCGCCTGCTCGTCGCGGCCCGCCCCGACGACATGGAGGCGGCCGCCCTATTCCCGCTGCTCGCCGACCGCGACCTGATGGCCGGCCGGCCGACGGCCTACGTCTGCCAGAACTACGCCTGTCAACTGCCCACGACCGACCCGACCGACCTGGCGCGTCAACTCGACCGCCTCTAACCCATCCATCACGGCGAGGGGCGCACCGGCTGCGCCCCCGCCTTGCGGTGTAAGGACACCCTCCCATGCGCCTCTACAACACCCTGGGCCAAACCGTCCAAGACTTCGCCCCCCGCCCCAACGCCCCGGTCACCGTCTACGTCTGCGGCATCACGCCCTACGATACCACCCACCTGGGCCATGCCTTTCTGTATGTGACGTTCGACGTCCTCATCCGCCACCTGGAGGCCAAGGGCTGGCCGGTGCGCTACGTTCAGAACGTAACCGACATTGACGACGACATCCTGCGCAAGAGCCGCGAGGTGGGCGAGGACTGGATCGCCCTGGGCAACCGCTGGACGCGCCGCTTCATTGACGACCTCCTGGCCCTCAACGTGCGCCCGCCCGACGTCTACGCCCGCGCCACCGACGAGATTCGGACCATCATTGACATCAACAGCCGCCTGATTGACGAGGGCTACGCCTACGCGGGCGGCGGCAACGTCTACTTCCGCGTCAGCCGTGACCCCGACTACGGCAAGCTCAGCCAGTTGACCCAGGCTGAGATGCTCCCCATCTCGGCCGAGCGCGGCGCGAACCCGAACGACCCCAACAAGGAAGGCCCGCTGGACTTCATTCTCTGGCAGGCCCAGGCGCCCGGCGAGCCGGCCTGGGACAGCCCGTGGGGGCCGGGTCGGCCCGGCTGGCACATCGAGTGCTCGGCCCTGTCGCTCCACCACCTCGGCGCGCCGCTCGACATCCACGGCGGTGGCGGCGACCTGGTCTACCCGCACCACGAGAGCGAGATCGCCCAGTCGGAGCACTACACCGGCGGGGAGTTCGCCCGCTTCTGGGTCCACTGCGCGATGCTGCGCTACCAGGGCGAGAAGATGAGCAAGTCACTGGGCAACATGGTCTTCGCCCGTGACCTGCTCAAGACGGTCAGCCCCGACGCCGTGCGCCTCGCCCTCCTGTCGCACCACTACCGCGACTCGTGGGAGTACACCGACGCCGACCTCCAGCGCGCCGTCGCCCTGGCCGAGCGGCTACGGCTCGCGGGCCACGCGGGCGGCGGCAGCGCCGGCCGCTCCCTGTCGTCGGTCCATACCGTGGGTGTGCATGATTATGTCACACGCTTCAGCGCCGCCCTCGACAACGACCTCGACACTCCGACGGCCCTTCAGGTCCTGGACGAGTTGGCGTCGGAGGTCCAATCGAGCCGCAGCTCGTCCGAGGCCATCCATCAGTTGGCGGGCGTCCTGGGCCTGCGCCTCGACGCCCCCGGCCCCGAGCCGCGTGTCGTCGCCGGCTGGACCGCCCACCGCCAACGCTTTGAGTAGCCTGGTCAGTTAAGATAGAAGTATGGGGGAACAGCAGCGGCGTTGCCTGAAGGGCCAAGCTGACTGGTAGAGCTTGATTTCGGGGATACGCTGAAAGTGGGCAACGTTGTTCATAGATCCATAGGCCGCCGTGCCGATTGTCTTCGACTCTCGTAGAGAGTCTCGACGAGGGCATCGGTGTCTACGTCCGCCCAGCCACCGGCTGCCGCTCGGAAGGCGGCCAGGTCGGCCGCTGTCTTACGGCGACCATGCCGCGCCCGCACGGGTTTGACGATGGCAACATCCTCGCCTGCTTTGTCAATCACGATGACTGACTCCCCTTGGGCGACGCGGTCAAAGATACGTTCCACGTCCGACGCCAGTTCTTGCATCGGCACTCGGGCCACCGCGTGACGCATACGCATCCCTGCTTCCGATAGGGTCTTCGTTC
>CAZFUK010000638.1:0-3316 GCA_964522005.1 uncultured Anaerolineales bacterium
GTCTCCCTGAAAGGAGTCCGGGATGATCGAGGTTATTGTTGACAGCATCCGTGTCAGTCTTGTCAGTCAGCAGCGCATTGTCGTCCTGCGTGAGAAAGGGAGCGATCGTCAGCTTGTGATCTGGATTGGGCATGCCGAGGCCGACTCGATCACACTCAAGTTGCAGGGCCACGAGGTGCCGCGCCCGATGACCCACGACTTGCTCAACAACGTGATTCAGGAGCTTGGCGCGAAGCTCGAATATATCCATATTCATGACCTGCGCGACGACACCTACTTCGCCCTGCTCGTGCTCGACCAGAAGGGGCAGCGGCTGGAGATTGATGCCCGCCCCAGCGACTCGATTGCTCTGGCGATTCGCGCCCAGGCGCCCATCTTCGTCGCCGAGAGCATCATGGACAAGGTCGCCATCGCCCCTGCCGAGGAGGAGGCGCCGCGCGCCGCGCGCCAACCCGAAGAGGACGAGAAGCTGGGCGTCTTCCGCGAGTTCCTGGAAACCCTCGACCTGGATGACCTGGGGGGTGAGGAAGAGCCGCCGCGCAAGCGCTAACGCCCCCGGCCTCCTTTGCAAGATTCAGGCCCGCAGCCGCCGGCGCGACCTCTCGCCGCCGGTGGGTTATCGCCGGACAGGGTGTCTCCTGTCCGGCGCTGTTCTCTTGACAAAACACCCCAAACGAGTATAATGAAACATAAGTTCTAATGAACTTGTGGCCTACCCCTGGGAACCTGGCTCATGAGCGCGCTGATGGATCGGATCGTCCCGTTTAACGTCGAAGCGGAGGAGGCTGTCCTCGGCTCCCTGCTGCTCGACGCCCAAGCCATTATCCGCATCGCCTCCTTTCTCCGCCCCGACGACTTCTACCGCGAGAAGAACCGCTGGGTGTATGAGGCGGCCATTGCCCTGTACGAGCGCCGCGAGGCCATTGACTTCCTCACGGTGCGCGACGAGCTGGAGCGCAAAGGCCAGCTCGAAGAGGCGGGCGGGGCGAGCTTCCTGACCTCCCTGATTAACGCCGTCCCCACCTCCATCCACATCGAGCACTACGCCCGCATCGTCGAGCGCGCGGCCATCCGCCGTCGGCTCATCAGCGCGGCCAGCGACATCGCCACGCTGGCCTACGACGAGAGCGACGAGGTGGAGGCGACGCTGGACAAGGCCGAGCAGATCATCTTCGGCGTGTCGCAGCGCAGCCTGACGCGCGACCTGACGCCCATCAGCCAGGTGCTCAACGAGTACTTCGACAAGATTGAGTACCTTCAGTCCCACCACGGCCAGGTCAGCGGCGTCCCCACCGGCTTCGCCGACATGAACAAACTCCTGGGCGGCTTCCAGAAATCTGACTTATTGATAGTTGCTGCACGCCCTGGCATGGGAAAAACCAGTTTGATGTTGGGTTTCACACTGAGCGCTGCCTTAGAGGGACAGCCTGTCGCGGTGTTCAGCCTGGAGATGTCGGCGGAGCAGTTGGTCCAGCGCCTCATCTCGGCCGAGACCGGTATTGACCAGCACCGCCTGCGCCTCGGCCTCATCCGCGACGAGGAGATGCCGCTGGTGACGCGGGCGATGGGCGTCCTGGAAGCGACCAAGATTTACATAGACGACACGCCGGGCATCACGCCGCTGGAGATGAGGACCAAGGCCCGCCGCCTGCACGCCGAACGCCCGCTGGGGCTGATTGTCGTGGACTACCTCCAGTTGATGCACGGCGGCGGTCGGATGGACCAGAACCGCGTGCAGGAGATTTCCCACATCTCGCGCTCGCTCAAGGAGTTGGCGCGCGAACTGGACGTGCCTGTCGTCGCGGCGTCGCAGTTGTCCCGCGCCGTCGAGAGCCGTCACGACCGCCGCCCCATGCTGTCTGACTTAAGGGAAAGTGGGTCGATTGAGCAAGACGCGGACGTCGTCATGTTCATCTACCGCGACGACTACTACAACGAGGGGAGCGACAAGAAAAACATCGCCGAGGTCATTGTCGCCAAGCACCGTAACGGCCCGACCGGCGCGGTTGAACTGTTCTTCATCAAAGAGCAGGCCAAATTCGCCGACCTGGCGACCGTCAGCGACGAGTACGCCCCTTCCGGGGCCTGGTAAGGGCGAGGACAGGCGACTATGCCCTTCGATGGCTTCCCAGCGGGTAAACTGCGGGTCACCCCGGTGCCTGACCTGTTCTTCAGCGAGTTGCTGCCGCTGATTGACGACCTGGCCGAACTCAAGGTCACCCTGCACGTCCTGCACCGCCTCCAGCGCACGCCCGGCCTGCGCCTCGTCCGCCGTTCGGACCTGCTGCTGGACGCGACCCTGGCGCGGAGCTTAGGCGGGCAGGGCAAGCCGTTGGCCGAGGCCCTTGACGACGCCCTGGCGCGGTGTGTGGCGCGCGGGACCCTGCTGCGGCTGGACATCGTCGGCGCCGAGGGGGTGGACCAGTGCTACCTGCCCAATAGCGAGAGCGGCCGCACGCTGGCCCAGGAGGTCGAGAGCGGCGTGGTTCAGTTACCCGAGGCCCGCCGCATCGAGCGCTTTGTACCCGCCCCGGCCCGCCCGTCCATCTTTACCTTGTACGAGCAGAACATCGGTCTCCTCCAACCCTTGATTGCCGAGCAACTGCGTGACGCCGAGGAGACCTACCCTAACGAATGGATTGCCGACGCTTTCAAGCGCGCTGTCGAGAATAATGTCCGCAAGTGGAGTTATGTGCGCGCGATCTTGGAACGGTGGCGCCTGGAAGGCAAGAGCGATGAAGTCAATCGGCGAGATTCTGAACCGGATGAATTCGCAGCGATACGACGAGACTACGGCGGATACCTCCGAGACGGATGACGGCGAGGACGAGGCTCGGCAGGACGTGTCCCACCCTGACCGCCCGGCCGGCCCGCTGCGCCTCCGCGTGATGGGCGGGGGTGGAGCGAACGGCGCGCCTCGTCTGCCCGACGATGGCGACCCGGCGCGCCGCAGCGCCCCCTGTTCGCTGTGCGGTTCCCAGGAGGACGGCCTGCCGTGCGGCGGCTTCGGCTACGTGCGCAAGGACGTCCCGCTAGGCCACCCCGACTTTGGCCGCGCCCTCGTCTGTCCGCGCCGCCTGGACGAAGTCGCCATGGCGCGCACGAGCGAACTGCGCACCGCGGCCAACATGGCGGCCATGGCCGAGATGACCTTTGGCACGTTCCAACTGGCCCCCTACCCCATGAACGACAAGATGCGGCAAAGCCTCAAAGCCGCCTTCGACGCGGCACGCGAATTCGCCGCCGAGCCGCGCGGCTGGCTGGTCTTCTCCGGCACCTTCGGCAGCGGCAAGACCCACCTGGCCGCCGCCATCGC
>CAZFUK010000639.1:0-3316 GCA_964522005.1 uncultured Anaerolineales bacterium
CGGGCAGCAGGTAGCGGTCGAACTTCTTGGGGCTGAGCGAGATGAGCAGGCCAAACAGGACGGCCAGTCCCAACAGGCCGATAACCATTACCTTGTCACTCTGAGCGAAGCGAAGAGTCTCTCCTTCGTCAGGCGAGATGCTTCGCCTTCGGCTCAGCATGACACTCAGAGGGGTTCTATGCACCACCCACCACCCAGCGACCACCAACCCCAGCAACATCCAGGGCGAGGCGCGGAACACCAGCGCCAGCAGGTACAGCAGCGGCCCTGGGTCCTCGACCACCTCCTCGCCCAGCACCTGCCCCGCCTGATGCGGGTTGCCGCCCTCCACCGCCGCCTTGGCTACCACGCCCTGGGCCGTGCCGACCGGGTTGCTCCAGGCGGCCGGCCAGACCAGCAGGACGCCGACGACGAGGGCCAGCCCCCAGACCAGGCCCAGGCGCACCAGGGCCGTCAACAGCCGGGTCAGGGCAGCGCGGGTCGGCAGGGCCGCTGAGGGCGAGTGGGCTGGCGAGCCGGACACAATGCCGAGCGCTCGGGGCCGCCACGCTGGCCGCCACGCGAACCCTGTCTCACGCCAGGCCAAGGCCAGCAAGACCAGGCCGGCCCACGGCCAGAGGAACACCGCCGCCACTTTCTGCGCCAGGGCGATGCCGGCGACGAGGCCGGACAGAAAGACGGGGGCGTGAAGCGTGAAGCCTGAAGCGTGAAGCGAGGGGGGTGAGGGCTGACGGCTGATGGCTGACGGCTCAGGGCCGAAGGCTGAAGGCTGAAGGCTGAAGGCTGAAGGCTGAAGGCTGAAGGCTGAAGGCTCAGGACTGAGGGCTGACGGCTGACGGCTGAGGGCCTGGAGCAGCAGGAGGGCGCTGAGCAGCATCAAGCCGCTCACGACCGCATCGAGGTGCAGCACACGGGAGTGGGCCAGCAGGAAGGGGTCAAAGGCGAGCAGGCTCAGGCCAACCAGGGCGGGCCAGGGGCCGACCAGCCGCCGCGCCAGCCAGTAGACCAGCGCCAGCGCCAGGCTGTTGAACACGGCGGCAGCGACGCGCATGCGGAACAGGGTGGCGGCCAGCTCCGCCAGTTGCGCCGCGTTGGCCGCCGAGGGCGACTCGCCGTTCTCGGTCGCCTGACACGTGGCGAGGACCGAGTCGGGGGCCTGGGCCGGTGGGACGGCTAGCGTCCCCAGCCACATGGTCACGACGCCGGGATGCCCCGTCTGGAAGGTGTTCTTGAAGTCGCCCGCCGCCAATGCCTGCCCGAACGAGAGCGAGCGGCAGACCCAGCGCAGTTCGTCGGCGGCGATAAAGGCGTCCAGGCGCACCAGCCGGCCGGCCAGGGCGGCGACCAGGAGGGCGACGGCCAGCGCGTCGAGCCAGCGCCGTCTCATGGCCGCACCGTCACCACGCCGAGCGTCGCGTGGTCGCCGTCCGCCGTGTCTGCCCCACTCGCCGGCGTCCGCTGCCCTGTCGCCGCGTCGTAGAGGCCGACGCGGATGGGGTAGTCGCCCGGCGGGGTCGCCGGGTCCAGGCGCAGGTCTCGCGTCTCCACCACCAGGTCGCCCGACGCCCACTGGGCGGTCGGGCGGCTGCCACACTGGGGGTAGCCGTCGTTCTGGCCCCAGATGCGGCTGTCCTCGATGTGGGTGAACACCGTCAGGTTAGACGCGGGCCGGTCCACCGCCTGCCAGAACAGGGTCAACGCGACGCGCCCGCCCGGCGCGACGACCGGCGACGACAGTTCGTAGCCGAGCAGCCGCAGTGGGCCGAAGACGGCGTCGGTCTTGACGGCGGGCACGGCCTCGGCCAGCGCCTGGCCGAGCGGGAAGCCCGTGCCCTCAGTCACGTTGAGCCGCACGCTGTCGGCCAGGGTGTAGTGGACCGGCTGCGCGACGGGGTCGCGGGTGAGGATGCGCAGCTTTTGCCCGCCGTCTGCGTCCACCGAGGCCAGCAGGTGATAGTCGCGCTGAATCTGAGCCAGGGGAATCTTCTCCTCGTCCTGGACATTCTCGGCCACGATGTAGTAGCGGGGGTTGCTCACACAGCGCGCCGCGCCCCTGGTGTACCAGCCGGTGATAAGCGGCTCCTCGTTGCTGTCGTAGCTGCCCTGGAGCGTGCCGTTGGCGAACAGCGCGCCCACGACGCCCCAACCGGCGCGGTACGGGAAGCCGAAGTAGCCCCCGCGCGGCGGCTGGTCGCCATAGACGACGGGGTAGAGCGGGCTGCGGCCGGTCGGGTAGACCCGCTTGTACTCCGGTGTGTGGTTCACAAACACCAGCCACAGGTAGCCCACCTGCAAGGCGAAGACGAGGGCCGCCAGACCGGCCAGCAGGCGCACTGCCCCCTTCCCACGCTTCCCATCCTTGCCACTCTCGGCCCACCACCCACCCGCCACCAATCCCACCGCGAGCGCCCAGCCCGGCATCATGGTATAGAAGTGGGTGTGCGGCTTCTGGACCAGGAAGGCGGCGACAAAGAAGGGCGCCAGGAACCAGAGCAGGCTGGCGCGGCCGGCGTCGCCCAGGGCCGGCAGGAGCAGCCAGGCCAGCCAGGGCAGGAACAGGAGAATCGCCAGGTTCAGCCGCCCCACGCGGAGCGCGTCGCCCGCGACGGCGACGACGGCCAGGCTGACGAAGGGCCAGGCGGCGGCGAGCCAGCGCCACGGCCCGACGCGGGCGCGATACGCCCACCACGCCAACGCCCCGGCCAGCGCCAGCGCCAGCAGCCCCATGTGCCACGACGAGTTGTAGAACGTCGCGCGGGCGAAGTAGTCGGGCACGTTGTTATAGAGCGGGCCGCCGCCCGCCCCGCCGCCCCGCACGCGGCGGTCCAGGATATAGGCCACCGTCTCCGCGAAGTGCGGATGCAGCGCGAACGGCAGGTAGAAAAAGGCGGCGACAGCGGCGAATACGGCGCTCGCCCCACCCCCCACCAGCCACCACGCATGATTCGCCCACCACCCACCAGCCACTTCCCTCTCCGCCCAGAGCCGCCGCCCCACCAGCCACGCCATCGGCAGCAGGGCAAAGACCGCCTCGTAGTGGGCCAGCGTCCCGACGGCCACCAGCCCCGCGCCCAGCACGGCCCAGCGGCCCGGCGCGCCCCGAGAGTAACGCCAGGCGCACCACACGCCCAGGATGGACATAAGCGCCACGACGCTCTGGTACTGGACGATGCGCCCGAAGGCGACCAGGTAGCCGTCCACCGCCAGGACTAGGCTGGCGACCAAGCCAACGACCAGAGACCTCCCCCCCGGCCCCCCCCCCGGGGGGGGGGGGGGGGGAGGGCTCCCCCAGGGCCGAGCCCCAAACGGCGGGGCC
>CAZFUK010000640.1:0-3315 GCA_964522005.1 uncultured Anaerolineales bacterium
GCCAGGTCGCCCCGCTCGGCCCGGCTGTAGGTCTCGACATCGGGCGTCGCGCTGCCCAGCACGACCACCGCCCCTGTGACCTGGCCCAGGTGAAGGGCGGCGTCGCGGGCGTGGTAGCGCGGCGTCACGTCCTGCTTGTACGAGGTCTCGTGTTCCTCGTCCACGACGATGAGGCCGAGGTGCGGCAAGGGCGCGAACAGCGCCGAGCGAGAGCCGATGACCACGTCAATCTCGCCCGCCCGGACGCGCTGCCAGGTGTCGTAGCGTTGGCCGGGGGTGAGGCCGGAGTGCCACAGGGTGACGCGGCCGGGGAAGCGGGCGGCGAAGCGGCGCACCGTCTGCGGCGTGAGCGCGATCTCCGGCACCAGCACGAGCGCCTGCTGACCTCGCGCCAATGCGGTGGCGACGGCGTGCAGGTAAATCTCGGTCTTGCCCGACCCGGTAACGCCATGGAGAAGGAAGGGGCGGGGCGACGGGACCGCGCCGAAGGCCGCCTCGATGAGGGACCAGACGCGCTCCTGGTCGGGCGTCAGACGCGGTGGGCTGGTCAGGACAAAGCTCTGACCGGCCAGCGGGTCGCGCCAGGCCACGCGCTCGTCGAGCCGCAGCAGGCCGGCTGCTTCGAGGGCGCGCAGGTCGTCCAGCGTCGCGTCGGCCCGCTTGAGGAGTTCCGTCGCCTCCATCTCCGGGCCGTGGGTCAGCAGGCGCTCCAGGACTCGCGCCGGGCGTTCGGCCCGCCGCAGCCGCACCAGCGCCTCCGGCGCCTCCTCGGCCGGAATGGTGAGGAAGACAGCCGCCGCCTCCTCGACCCGCCGGATCAGCCCCCGGTCCTCCAGGCTCCGCACCGTAGAGGACTTGACGCCCTCGGCCCGCAACTCGGTCAGGTCCAGCGGCGTGCGGCTGGCGCGGAGACGGTGCAGGAGGGCACTTTCGGCGGCTGACCCCTCCCCGCCCGCCTCCCCCACTTTCGCGTCACCCATGCCAATCTCTTGGCTCAGCGCACCCCCTCTCCCAAAGGGAGAGGGTTGGGGTGAGGGTCTCTTCGCGGTCGTAGAGCTTCCCTGACCCTCGCCTTGCGCTCCCTGCCCTCTAAATGAAGGGTCTCCTCCTGGGGGTGGAGTCGCATGCCGCACCGCCACAAGCAGCGTGCGCTTCTGGGTCAGCCCCACCAGGCCCTCGGCGGCCAGGCGTTTCAGCGCCCCTTCCTTGACGCCCGTCGCCTCAACGACCTGCGCTACCGTGGGCAGCGGGTCCGGGCTGGCCGCCAGCCAGGCCAGGGCCAGGGCTTCGGGCGTATCGCGCCCCAGTCGGGGCCGGGCCGCTCGCGCCTCGTCCGGCTTCACCGCCAGGTGGGCGACGCGGATGGTGCGCGGCTTGATGCTCGGCGGCTCCAGCCGCCAGTGTTTGCGGACCAGCCCGCGCTCAATGAGACCATTGAGGGAGGTGGTCGCGGTGGAGCCTACCAACTCGGTCAGTTCGTCCAGGCGCAGCGGCCCGCGCTGGTCCAGGGCACGCAGGATGGCCTGCTGGACGGGACCCAGTCGGGATGGAGGACCCCCCGCTATGGGGGGACCTTCGTCCTCCGTCGTGACCCTCTCCACCATCACATGCGCCCGTTCCTCCAGGCCCGGCGGGACCATCGCCCAGACCGTCTCGGCCAGGGGGCTGAGGGTCGTCTCGGCGATCCAGTGGGCCAGGGCGAGTTGGGCCGGGGTCAGGACCGGTATCTCGTCGGACAGGGTTTCGAGGGGGCGGACGCGCGTGCCTTCAGGGAGGGGGGGCAGGGTCTCAGTCAGGCTGAGGATGATGCCCTGGGCCGGGCGCGCGCCAAAGGGCACCCGCACCAGTTGCCCCGGCTGAACCTGGGCCTCCAGGTCGGGCGGGACGCGGTAGTGGTAGCTCGGCGGGGGGGAACCCGGCCCCCCGGTCCAGGGGCCGAGGGAGACGTTGACGGCGATTTCGGCGTACACAGGCTGACGAATGACGAATGACGGAGGACGAAGGACGGAGGAACAGCTATTTGGTCGTTTGTCCTTCGTCGTTCGTCGTCCGAAGGACTAGAGCCGGCACTGGCGCGGGTGGGTCCGCGCGTGTTCGGCTCGGACAATGGCGATGATCTGGTCGAGGGTCGCGTCCAACTCGTCCTCGCGGTTCAGGACGACATAATCAAATAGCCCGATCTTCTCCATCTCGGCGCGGGCCGTCGCCATGCGTTTCGCCAGGTCGGCTACCGTCTCGGTCTTGCGCTCGATCAGGCGTTCCATCAGCTCGCGCAGGTCGGCGGCGGCCAGGAAGATGAGGACGGCTTCTGGCACGAGGCGGCGGATGGTCTCCGCGCCCTGCACGTCAATGCGCAGCACGACGTCCTTGCCGCTCTGGAAGGCGTCGCGCACCTGCTGCTTGGGGATGCCTTTATAGTGGTGATAGACCAGGGCGTGTTCGAGGAGTTCGCCCGCTTCGATCATGGCCTTGAACTCCTCCTCGCTGACAAAAAAGTAGTCGCGGCCGTGGACCTCGGCGGGGCGCTTGGGGCGGCTGGTGGCGGTGACGACGAAGTGGAAGGGCATCTGCCGCTCTTGTAGCCCCTGGAGCACGGTATCCTTGCCCACGCCCGACGGCCCAGAGATGACGATGAGCAGGGGCGGCGGGTGCAGGATGCTGTCCGGCAGGCCGGTGACGCCGTCCACATGGTCTACCAGAGCCTGTAACTCGGCTGGAAGGTCCTGGACGCTGGCAAGGGGGGCGTTCAAAGTCATGCCTGGGTTCTCCGTACGTAGTGCGTACTGCGTATTTCGTATAATGTATTACCGAAACGTTAGTGGCTGACGGGGCTATCACCCATTGGCCGTTATGGATTATAATTCCCCTTGCCTTCTCCGAAATACGAAATACGAAGACAGCCTATGCCACTCTACGAATACCGCTGTGCCAATTGCCGTCGCCGCTTTACCGTCCTCGTGCGCTCGTTCCAGCCGCCCGAGACGCCGCCCTGTGAACACTGCCAGAGCACCGCCACGCGCCGCCTCGTCTCGCGGGTGGCCCTGTTGCGCTCGGAAGAGTCGCGCATGGAGTCGCTGGCCGATCCGTCGAACCTGGCCGATGTGGATGAAAACGACCCCGCCAGCCTGGGCCGCTGGATGCGGCACATGGGCGGCGAGATGGGCGAGGACATGGGGCCAGAGTTCAGCGAGATGGTGGAGCGGCTGGAAGCCGGTGAGTCGCCCGAAAGCATTGAGGCGGCGATGCCTGACCTGGGGGGCGGCGAAGGTGGCCCCGACCTGGGCGATCTATAATGGGTCAAGTATAGCACAGGCC
>CAZFUK010000641.1:0-3314 GCA_964522005.1 uncultured Anaerolineales bacterium
AGGCGATCTAGGCGATGTACTGATTGGTGCCGGGCACCGGGTCCACCCGGTAGCACTTCGCCTGGTAGTGCTCGTGGGCGGTGAGGCGGTCGGTCCAGACGACGGTCCAGGTGGCCGTGGACGACTCGCCCGCCACAGCCGCCGCCGCCTCGACCGGTTCGATCCCCTCCTGGGGCACCAGGCGAAACGCGCACAGAATGTCGGTCGCCTTGGGGGTGTAGTCGGCGTTGTAGTAGCCCATCTCGGCGTAGGGGGTTACGCCGGCCGACCAGCGGTTCTTGTTCCCGTTCTTACTGTAGGCCATGACCAGAGTCTCCCTGTAGGGGCCAATAAACTTACGCCGCGCTGCGTCATGACCATTATAGGGGACCTGGGGGCGCAGGGGAACACCCGAATGTACAGTTTGGAAGACAGCCTTGAGCCGTCAGCGGCCACTCGAATGGCTAGGGGGGAGGGGCGTAGGATAGACCGACGCCAGCCGTCTGGGGGGCTGGCGTCTAGGCGGGTGGGAACGTAGGGGCGGGTGGGTGCGGGCGCGGAGACTGCGCCCCTACCTGACTTGAAGATGGGCGCGCAGGAAGTCGAGGGTGCGGCCCCAGGCGAGGTCGGCGGCCTCGGCGTCGTACTCCGGGCGGTTCGGCTCAACGAACCAGTGGTGGGTAGCGGGGTAGGTGTAGAACACCACATCGCGGCCGGCCGCGCGGAGGCTCGCCTCCAGGCCGCGCACGTTGTCCAGCGGCTCAAAGGCGTCGTCCTCGGCGAAGTGGCCCTGGAAGGCCGCCTCCACGCCGATGTACTGGGGATCGGTGGTGCCATAAAATACGACGATAGCCGCGATGGCCCCTTCCATCATGAGCGCCCAGGCCGCGCCCATCGAGAAGCCGACGATGCCGACCCGCTCGCTCCGCACAGCGGGATGAGAGCGCAATTGCTCCAGCGCCGCGTTGACGGTGGCGTAAGTCGTCTCGCCGTCCATGGCCTGCACCAACTGCTCGGCCTGCTCGACGGCCGCCGTGGTCTTGCCCTCGTACAGGTCTGGCGCGAGGGCGACGAAGCCCGCCGCCGCGAGCCGGTCACACACGTCGGTAAAGACAGGCGTCAGGCCCCACCAGGCGTGGAGGACGAGGACGCCCGGCCCTTCGCCTTGCTCTGGCAGGGCCAGATAGGCGTTTATAGTCCGGTCACTGACTGGAAACTCAATCCTAGCCATAGCTTTCCCTCCTAGGGGCTACTTCTGAACAACCCACACCTGGAAGACGTCCTCGCCGACAAAGCAGCGCAGGTCACGCCAGCGTCGGAAACCGCTTTGCTGGACCAAAGCCTCGATGTACGGCGGCACGTGCGAGAAAACTTCTAGCTCGCCCGCGCTCACCCGGTCGTATTTGCCATTCTCGACAGCGGCCGATGTGGGCGACCTGGTCGTGAAGGCGAACAGCCCGCCGTCGCGGAGCACACGCCTGGTCTCCCGGAAGATGGTGTCCAGGTCCGGGATGAAGTGGAACACGCCGCAGCAGACGGCGTGCGCGAAGGCAGCGCTCGGATACGGCCAGGGCGTCTGCTGGACATCGTGCCGCTTCAGGTCCACCGTGATGCCTTTGGCCTGGCAGAGGCTGAGCATGGCGGGGGAAAAGTCCATGCCGTAGACGAGCACGCCGGCGCGGGCGAAGAGGTGGGCCGACAGGCCAGTGCCAATGCCCAGGTCAAGCAAGGGCTGGCCGGGCTGGACCAACTCATAGCACAACCCGAACAGGGCTTCGGCCAGGTAACAGCCATACGCCTGGACGTCGGAATCGTAGTCGGCGGCATAGGCATCGTGGCGAGCGGCAGTCTGGTCCATATACGTTACCCTACCCCGGTGTCACCCTCTCCTTCGCGCCCTCTTTGAGCAGCTTCCAGCCGGAGCTTGTCAGCATTCTGCGCCAATGGGTATACGCACTTTCCCGTTGGCCTTCTGCCTCACCGTTGGGGCTTAGTGATCCTCAACCGAGAGAAGTTTACGCTTCACCTAGCCGTAAGTCAACCAGCTACTAGATAGACATCCCCAGGCTTCCACCTCGACGATTGGGCGTGTTGAGCGAATTTTGAAATAGATGTTCTATTGACAGACTACCTAACCCATGTTATAATATAAACCAATCGTTCGATTTTTTTGAGGGACTTGGATGCCAAAAGTAACCAAGGAGTACAGTGAGGGGCGGCGGCGTCAGATCATCGACGCGGCCTACCAATGCTTCGCGCGCAAAGGCTTCCACCAGACGACGATGCGCGACATCTACGCTGAGGCAAAGCTAAGCCCCGGCGCCGTCTACCACTACTTCGATGGCAAAGAGGAAATCATCCAGGCTAGCTTCGATTTCGACTTCCATCGTAGCCGAGATCTGTTCATCGCCGCCGAAGCCAGTGACGATCCGATGCGAGCGCTCGATAACCTGCTCGATTTCTTTTTTCAGGGTCTAAAGGGCGCGGCCGCCATCGGCGCTGGCCGCGTTAACGTGCAAGGCTGGGGCGAAGCCCTCATCAATCCCCGGCTTGGGGCAGCGCGCCGTGAAGTCGTCGACGGTTACATACAGGCGTTGTCGCCGATCATCCGCAAGGCTCAGGAGACCGGGCAGCTCGACCCAGCCCTCGATCCCCTCGGACTGAGCCAGCTATTGATGTCGGCATACTACGGGCTGGAATTGCAGTTGGCCCTTGACCCTGAGCTTGACGTGGACAAATATACAGCAGCGGTCAAAACTCTGCTACGGTCCACTTGTCGGCAAGCGTAGTCAACACGTCCAACCAGTTGAAGACCGAGGAAAACCAGGAGGCATGCAATGGCAAGTAGTGCGGAGGTTCCAAGTGGCCCTGTCCCCATCCCCCGCCTGGCCCTCTCGTCTGCGCTTGCGCAGCCAAACCGGCGACCGCTCCTCATGGTTGGGGGAGCTGCCGGAGTAGCTGGGGCGCTGCTGGCCCTCGTGGCCAATGGCCTGCATCCGCATCCAAGTGATTTCCGTCTTGAAGCCCTGCTCCTGGCGATCGCACATAGCACAACCTGGGGTTCCATCCACCTGCTACTGATCTTCAGCCTGGTCCTGATCTTCGGCGCGTTGCTAGCGCTGACGCTCACTATTGATGGCGAACCGGCGGCCACAGTGGCTCGCTTTGCCTGTCTGGCCGCGTTGCTAGGTGGCACCCTCATGCTTGTCAGCACGGCTATGGATGGCTTCGCGATGAGCCAGATCGCTCGCTTGTGGTCGGATGCCACGCCTGAGGAGAAAGTATCTACTTTGCGCATCGCAGCCGCCGCCGAAGACCTTCAGTATGCCGTCTAC
>CAZFUK010000642.1:0-3312 GCA_964522005.1 uncultured Anaerolineales bacterium
TCCATATCGCCCTCGGCCACGCTCTCGCGCTCCAGCGCCACCCGTCCCAGGCGCTCCATTTGCAGGAAGACCTCGTCCACGGCCCGCCTGTCCAGGCGGTCGAGGCGCTGGAGGAGCGTCGTCGAGTAGTCGTGCTTGAGGTCGGTGACGAGCAGGCCGAGCGCGGAGAAGATGCCGGGGCTGACAGGAATCAGGGCCGTGGGTATCTCCATCTCGGACTGGAGGCGGTTGGTGTGGGCCGGTCCCGCG
Source organism: uncultured Anaerolineales bacterium (assembly GCA_964522005.1). Taxonomy (GTDB): domain Bacteria; phylum Chloroflexota; class Anaerolineae; order Epilineales; family JAHCIE01; genus JAHCIE01. Next base: position 250 of record CAZFUK010000642.1, read on the forward strand.
CCCCCGAAGCCAATCAAGACGAAGTCGCGCGGGTCGTAGCCCCGCTGGACGGACACCAGCCGCAGCGCACTGACCATGGCCGCGTTGGCGATCTCGACAATGCCGTGCGCCGCCGCCACCACGTCCATCCCCAGCGGCCCCGCGACCCGGTCCTGGATCGCCCGCCGAGCCGCCTCCACGTCCAGCGTTAGCTCGCCGCCGAGGAAGTAGGCCGGGTTGAGGCGGCCCAGCACCAGGTTGGCGTCGGTGACGGTCGGCTCCTGGCCGCCCCGCCCATAGCAAGCCGGGCCAGGGTCCGCGCCCGCGCTCCGTGGCCCAACGCGCAGCCCACCGCCTGAGTCTACCCAGGCAATCGAGCCGCCGCCCGCGCCAATCTCCACCAGGTCAATCACGGGCGTGCGGATGGGGTAGCCGCTGCCCCGCCCCCGCCCGACGCCTGACTGGGCCGCCGTGCCCACCTCGTAGTCCTTGGTCACCCTCGGCGTCCCGCCCTGCGTCAGCCCGGCCTTGGCCGTGGTCCCGCCCATGTCAAAGGACAGGACATCGTTGAAGCCGAGCGTCTGGCCCAGGTAGGCCGAGGCGACGACCCCGGCCGCCGGCCCCGACTCGACCATGAACACGGGCCGTTCTCGCGCCGCGTCGAAGGTGAACACCCCGCCGCTGCTCTGCATCACCAGCAGTTCCGCCCGCACGCCCGCCTCGCGCAGCCGGTCCTCGATGTTGCCCAGGTAGCGCGAGACGACAGGGCGGATGCTGGCGTTGATGACGGTGGTGGAGGCGCGGTAGTACTCGCGGATTTCGGGCGCCACGTCCGACGAGATGGACACCACGGCTTCGGGGAAGACCTCGGCCAGTACCTCGCGGACGCGGCGCTCGTGGGCCGGGTTGAGGTAGGCGTGCAGCAGGCAGACCGCCACCGCCTCGACGCCTTCCGCTCGGAGCGCCTCGGCCACCTGCCGCGTCGCGGCCTCGTCCAACTCGGTGAGGACGTTCCCTCGCGCGTCCAGCCGTTCAGGGACGCCGAAGCACAGGTAACGCGGCGTCAGCGGGCGCGGCTTCTCGAACTGGAGGTCGTAGAGCGACGGACGAATCTGGCGCTGGATTTCCAGCATGTCGCGGAAGCCCTCGGTGGTGATGAAGCCTGTCGGCGCGACGGTGCCCTCGATGATGGCGTTGGTGGCGACGGTCGTGGCGTGGACGACGTAGCGCAGGTCACCCGGCGCGACCTCGGCCTCGGCCAGGATGCGCTGGGTTGCCGCCAGGAAGCCGAGCGATGGGTCACGCGGCGTGGTGAGGACCTTGGCGATGCGCACCTCGCCCGTGTCTTCGTTGATGAGGGTCGCGTCGGTAAACGTACCGCCGATGTCGATTCCGAGTCGATAAGGCATAAGTCTCCGCCGTGGTCGCCCGAGGCTAAAGCCGTCGGGCTAAACAAGCGAAGCCCAAGGGGCTAGTGGTCCAGCCCGTAGGGCTTTGCTCACCTAGCGCTGGGCTTCAGCCCAGCGTCTCGCCGTCGCCGCTGCGTCGTGTCCCAATCCACCACCCATTGCGTCGTATCCACCACCACCCCGTACACCTCCCGCGCCCGCTCGACGCTCACCTTGCCCTCGCGCACGTCGCGCAGGACCAGGGCCGGGTCGCGGTCCAGGGGTGAGCCGTAGCCGCCGCCCCCGCACGTCTGGAAGCTGACCACGTCGCCCGGCTCCAGGAGAACCGTGGTCTTGGAGCCGAGACGCTGCCCGGCCGGCGTGTCCGGGTTCAGCAGGTAGCGGGCCGTCTGGCCCGGCTCGCCGCCGAACAGCCCATGCGGCCCCTCGCGGTCGCGGTCGGCCAGCACGGTGAAAGTGGCCTCGCCGGGGAACAGGTAGTCGCGCCGCAGCCCCAGGCCGCCCCGGAACTGGCCGGGGCCGTCCGAGTCCTCGACCAGGCTGTAGCGGGCGATGCGCACCGGGTAGCCGACTTCGGTTTCCTCGACCGGCGCGTTTTCGGTGTTCTGGCCGTGCGCCTGCACCGCGTCCACGCCGTCGCGCGTCGCCCGCCCGCCGTAGCCGCCGGCCAGCGCCTCGTAGAAGGCGTAGAGTTCGCCGCGCGCTGGGTCCAGGCCGCCAAACGCCGCCTGGCACATCATGGCCTTGGTGCCGGCCGGCACGCAGTCGGGAACAGCCTGGGCCAGCGCCTTGAGAATCACGTCCACCAGCCGCGTCTGCGTCTCCCAGCCGCCCACGACAGGCGCGGGGTGCGTCCCATTGACCACCGTTCCCTGGGGCGCGACCATGCGCACCAGCCTATAGAAGCCGTCGTTGATGGGCACGTCGGCGGGCATCAGGCAGCGCAGCACATAGGCGCAGGCGGCGAAGGTCATGGCGTAGGTCGAGTTGACGGGTGCGCGGCGTTGCGGGTCGCTGCCGGTGAAGTCGAACAACACGCCGTCGTCGTCAATCGTCACCGTGGCGACGAGGCGGACCGGCTGGTCGGTGTAGCCGTCGTTGTCCACCTGGCCCTCCGCGCGGTAGACGCCGTGGGGGAGGTGGGCCAGTTCGGCGCGGCTGCGGCGTTCGGTGTACCTCAGCAGTTCCTCGACGTACTGGTCAAACGTCGCTACGCCCAGCCGACCGGCCATCTGCGTCAGGCGGCGCACGCCCGTCAGGTTGGCGGCCAGTTGCGCTCGCAGGTCGCCCGCCGTCTCGCGCTTGGAGCGAATCTGCGCCAGGACGATGTTGAACACGTCCTGGACGATGGCGCTGCCCTCGACCAGCTTGACAGGCGGGATGATGACGCCCTCCTGGTAGACCTCGCGGAACGCGCCGATGCTGCCGGGGCTGCCGCCGCCCACGTCCACGTGGTGCGCCAGGCTGGCGACGTAGCCGAGAATTGACGATTGATGATTGACGATTGACGATTGACCTTCCCGCGTCTCGTCTTCCAATCGTAAATCGTCACTCGTCAATCGTAAATCAGCATAGACGGGCATCATCAGCGTGACGTCGTTGAGGTGGACGCCGCCCAGGTAGGGGTCGTTCGCCAGGAGAGCGTCGCCGGGGCCGAGGCGGTCGGGGCCGTAGG
>CAZFUK010000643.1:0-3307 GCA_964522005.1 uncultured Anaerolineales bacterium
CATTGCGGAAGACGCCCGGCGTCTTGCTGCCGTTGCCGTCCCAGTCGCACATGAGCGGCACATCCGTGCTCGTGCCGAAGTTGAACACGATGTCGGCGGGGCCGGTGGAGAGGGAGTTGCGCAAGTACCACGTTCCGCCGCGCCAGACGGCGGGCTTGGCCGGGCCAGGGATGGGCGTCCGCGTGGGGGTGGATGTAGTCGTCGGTGTGCTCGTCGAGGTGCTGGTCGGCGTACTGGTAGGCGTACTGGTCGAGGTGCTGGTGGGCGTACTGGTCGCCGTGCTGGTCGAGGTGCCGGTGGCGGTCGGCGTGGATGTCGCTGTGGACGTACTCGTCGCCGTCGAGGTACTCGTCGAGGTGCTGGTCGGCGTCGGGGTTGGCGTGCTGGTGGACGTCGGCGTGCTGGTCGCCGTGGCGGTGCTCGTCGGGGTGCTGGTGGACGTGGGCGTTTCTGTCGCCGTACTGGTGGCAGTGCTCGTCGGCGTTGGTGTGGCGGTGGCGGTGCTGGTGGCCGTGGCGGTACGCGTCACCGTCGCGGTGCTCGTCGCGGTCGGCGTTGGCGTGCTGGTGGCGGTGGCCGTGCTCGTCGCCGTAGCCGTAGCCGTGCTCGTCGCCGTTCGGGTGGCCGTCGCCGTGCTGGTGGCCGTGGCGGTACGCGTCACCGTCGCGGTGCTCGTCGCGGTGCTGGTGGGGGTGGACGTGCCAGTCAACGCGGCCCCGTATTCAAATGCGCCAATATCGCATATCCCGTTGACGGGTCGGCTGCCTCCCCGCTGGTCAGTGCCCGGGCAGAGCGCGTTGGAGCCTTTGTCAATGGCCGGGCTGTCGGTGAGCAAGGCATGCGTCTCGGTCGTCCCCCCGTTGTTGGTCAGTGGCCCCAGCAGTGGATCGATAGGGTTACCACCCGATCCCACCTGGTTGTCGTTCACGTTGTTGCTAATGCCGCTGGAGCCTGTCCCATCCCCAATGAGATTGAAGGAGCTGGACCCTACGATAGCGCCGCTCACATCATCCCGCGTGGCAGAGGTAGAGTTGAAGTTGCCGGCGACGATGGTGTTCCTGAGCGTCACAGCCGCCGTATTCTGGGCCACCCCGCCCCCCGCTCCAGTCGCATTGTTATCGTTGTCGGCAGTGTTGTTCGTGATAGTCACGTTGAGCAGCGTGGCATTGCCCGTCCCGCCGCCGGGGGTGACAAAGTACGCTCCCCCGCCATTATTATCCGCGCGATTGCCGGAGATAGTGCTATTGGTGATATTGATGGTGCCCTGATTGCCCGTAGTCGAGATTCCCCCGCCATTGCCCAGCCCCCCACCCGTGACGCTGGCGGTATTGCCCGAGATAGTGCTGCCGGTGATGGTGACCGTGACAGCCGCTCCCGTTGACGTAGCGATGCCGCCGCCTTCCCCTCGCACCGTATTATTGGAGATCGTCGTGTCGGTGATGGTCAGCGCACCGGCGTTGTGGATCGCTCCGCCTACGACACTCCCGCTCGCCGGAATTGTCTCGTTATTGGATAGGACACTGTCGGTGATAGTCAGGTTGCCCCGGTTTTCAATCGCGCCGTTGGCGCCGGAGAAGTTGTTGATAATCCGACAATTGTTGATGGTGGTGGTCACGTTGTTGTGGAGATAGACCGCGCCTCCCTCCTTGAACGAGGTCGATCGCGTATCGCCGTTTTGTAGGGTCAGGTTGGAGAGGTCAAAGGTCGAGGCGCTCCCGGGGAACACGTCGAAAATGCGCTCAATCGCGCTGCCGTCAATGATCGTATTGCTGACGCCGTTGCCCTGGATCGCAAGGCTCTGCTTGATGTCCAGGTCGCCCGTCGTCCCATTGTCTTCGTTCGCTGCGCCCGTCAGGGCAAAGGTCCCATTGACGGCGAAGGTGATGGTATCAGCGCCGGCGGTGTTGTTGGCCGCGCACACCGCCTCGCGTAGCGAGGTAACACCGTCGGGGCCTGGGAGCGAGGCAATGCTGATGGCAGTACAGTTGGCGTTCGCGTCCAATGTGTCGGCTGTCGTCGTCACGACAATACCAGCCGCCAGCGACCGGGTGGCTGTGGATTGAACCCCCCCCAGCATCACCGCCAGCAGCAGACCCAGCAGAGACAAATAGCGCCATCGAGACATAACACCCCCCCTTGGTAGCGCCGAAGAGAGTAATGGTCCTCACCCTCCCACCGACGCAGATTATACCACTACCGACGTAGGAGGGCTAATCAAACTATACTCCCCGGTTGGCGCCACGACCGCTCAGGCTTATCAACGCGCGGGCTTGTACCCCCGCACCTTCAGGCTGTAGATCGGCCCGTTGGGGCCGCCCAGGCCCTCCCACTCCGGCGTGCTTTCGGTATAGCTCGACCGCGCCAGCGCCTCGACCCGCTCGAAGCCGGCTGCCGCGATCTTGGCCGTGTACTCGCTCTCGGGCAGCGCGCCCGAAATACACCCCGCCCACAACTCAGCGTTGCGCTTGACCGCTTCGGGCAACTCGCCCGCCGTCACCAGGTCCGACACCACCAGCCGCCCGCCTGGCCTGAGGACGCGGAACGCCTCGCGGAAGACCGCGTCCTTGTCGGGCGACAGGTTGACCACACAGTTCGAGATAATCAGGTCCACCGCGTCGTCGGCCACGGGCAGCGCCTCGATCAGGCCCTGGCGGAACTCGACGTTGGCGACGCCCAGCCGCCCGGCTGCATTGCGCGCCCGCTCCAGCATGGCCGGCGTCATGTCCACGCCAATGACGTGGCCGCTCGGCCCCACGTAGCGGGCGGCGATGAAGCAGTCCAGCCCGCCGCCGCTGCCCAGGTCCAGCACCGTCTCGCCGGGCTGAGGCTGGGCGAAGGCGATGGGGTTGCCGCAGCCCAGGCTGAATGAGGCCACCTCCTCCGACAGCCCGGCCAGTTCCTCGCCGCTGTAGAAGCCGACGCCTGACGACGTGTCCGGCTCCGACGCGCCGCAGCAGTCGCCCTCGGCCGGCCCGCAGCAACTCCCACTCGCCGCTGCACGGGCGTAGCGCTCCCGCACCGCCCCGCGCACTTCCTCCGGGTTCAGCATCGTGACATCCACTGAATTAGACATCGTGATTCCTCTTGCACAGTCCAATAGTGCCAGTACACCTGACAGGTTTTTGAAACCTGTCAGGTGTAAGGCCCGCTCTACCCAATCAACATCGCGTCGCCAAAGCTGAAAAAGCGGTAGCCCTCGGCGACGGCCTCGGCGTACGCGGCCAGCACGGTCTCGCGGCCGACGAACGCGCTGACCAGCATCATCAGCGTCGAGCGGGGCAGGTGGAAGTTGGTGACCAGCAGGTCC
>CAZFUK010000644.1:0-3302 GCA_964522005.1 uncultured Anaerolineales bacterium
TGGCTGGCCGCCGAGTTGCCGGCGCGGTCGAAGGCGACGGCCTCGACAAAGTGCGCGCCGAGGTCACGCGTCGTCAGCGTCCAGCGGATGCCGTAGGGCGCGACCGTCGAACTCCCCCGCAGCCGTCCATCCACCAGGAAGTCCACCCGCTCAATCGAGAGGTTGTCCTCCGCGTCGGCCTGGAGGTTGAGGATTTCGTCCGTCTCGACCCCAGCCACGGCGGGCAACTCGACCAGCCGGATGCTCGGCGGGGTGTTGTCGGCGGTCAGCGGCAGGCGCAGGCTGTCCATGGTGCCGTCCGTCCGCTCGACCACCAGCCGCACGGTAAACGTCCCGTCCAGCCCGCGCGTGTCCCACTGCGCCAGCGGCCCGTTGACCGGCTTGTCGCCCACCGCCAGCCGACTCCACTGCGTCGGCGCGACGCCTGCCCCGACCTCCACGCGGTAGCCCGCGAAGTCGGGGCCGCCGGCCTGCCCCCAAATGGGCGTGACGCTGTGGACGAAGCTCTGGGGGGGCGGGCTGACCAGGCTCACCGCGCCGCCCGCCGTCACCAGCGTCTGGTCGTCGGCGCCGGGTGGCTGGGGCAGCCCGGCCCCCCGCGCCCAGTCGGCGGCCTCGCGCGGCAGGATGGGGATGACCCGTTCCTGCACCTGGCCGGGTGGGCAGGCGGCCGTCGCCAGGCGGCCGGTCAGGGCGCAGACGCGGAACGCCTGGAACACGGTGTCGGGCTGGCGCGGGACGGTGCCCGCGATGAACCACTCGGGCCGGCGCTCGGGGCAGAGGGGCGTCGGCTTCAAGCCGGACAGTGCGCACACCTCGGCCCACTCTAGCCCATCGGGGCGGATGAAGGGCTGGGGCGGGTAGCCTTCGAGCGCCTGCTCCATGAAGTCGTGCCAGATGGGGGCCGCGCCGTCTACGCCGACGACCTCGCGCATGGGCTGGCCGCGCGAGTTGCCGACCCACACGCCGCCGACCAGTTCGGGCGTATAGCCCAGGGTCCAGTTGTCGCGCCAGTCGTTGGTCGTGCCGGTCTTGGCGGCGGCGGGACGGCTCAGCTTGAGGGGGCTGTCGGCGGTGAAGGCGGGAACGCGCGCCTGGTTGTCGCTCAGAATGTCGGTAATGAGGAAGGCTTGCTGGGGCGTGACCACGTCGCGCGTCTCGGACTGGCCGAAGTCGTCAATGACCGTCCCATTGGCGTCGGTGACGCGCAGGATGGCGACGGGGTCGAGTTCGCGGCGGCCGGGGCGGGCGCGCTCTGGCAGGACGGGCGTCCCGGCCATGCGGCCCGCGTTGGCGAAGACGCTGTAGACATAGGTGAGATCAAGCAGGCTGACCTCGCCGCCGCCCAGGGTCAGCGCCAGGCCGTACTGTCCATTGAGGCCGGTGATGCCCAGGCGGTAGGCCATGTCCAGCACCGGCTGAATGCCCACCATGTCGAGCAGCTTGACGGCGGGGATGTTATACGAGTTCGCCAGGGCGGTCCGCAGCAGGACCGGGCCGTGGTACTGGCGGTCGTAGTTCTCGGGCACGTAGGGCGGCCGGCCCGACTGCGGGAAGGCGGTGCGCACGTCGAGAATCATGGTGGCCGGGGTGTAGCCCTGGCCGAAGGCGGTGACGTAGGTGATGGGCTTGAAGGCCGAGCCGGGCTGGCGCGAGGCGAGGGCCACGTTGACCTGCCCATCAATGGTCGCATCCCAGTAGTCCAGGCTGCCGAGCATCGCCAACACCTGACCGGTGGCGGGGTCGAGGGCGACCAGCGAGGCGTTGGACACGTTCTTGTCCTGGGCCTGGAGCGCCGCGATGTGCTCGCGGGCCGTCGCCTCGGCGATGCTCTGGAGGCGCAGGTCGAGCGAGGTGACGACCTGCAAGCCGTCGCGGTAGAGCCGTTCGGGGCCATAGCGTTGTTCGAGCAGCTGGCGGACCCAGACGGCGAAGTGCGGCGCGACGAGGCTGGCGCGCTCGGTGCGCTGCTTGGGCTGGCTCAGCGGCGCGGTCTTGGCCTCCTCGGCTTGCTGGCGGGTGAGGTAGCCGTCCTCGACCATCTCATCGAGGGCGATGGCCTGCTGGCGGCGGGCCTCGTCTGGGTTGTCCAGGCTGTTGAGGGCAGGCGAGCGCGGGAAGGTCGCCAGCATGGCCGCCTCGGCCAGCGTTAGCTCGCCCACCGTCTTGCCGAAGTAGGTCTCGGCCGCCGCCTGGACGCCGTAGGCGAGGTGGCCGTAGTAGACGGTGTTGAGGTACCACTCTAGAATCTGGTCCTTGCCCTCGAGGCCGGGGTAGCGGCGCGTGAGTTCCCAGGCTAGGACGGTCTCGCGCAGCTTGCGGTCGTAGCTCCGCGCCGCCCGCAACTCCGGCTCGATGACGACGTTCTTGACGAGTTGCTGGGTGATAGAGCTGCCGCCCTGGACTGGCTGGCCGAGCAGGTTGCCGACGAAGGCCCGCGCCAGCCCTCGCACGTCGAAGCCGGGGTTGGTGTAGAAGTCCTTGTCTTCGAGAGCGAGGGTCGCCAGGCGCAGGTGGAGGGGTATCTGGGCCAGGGGAACGGTGGTGCGGTTGCCGCCGTAGGGGTCGTAGATTTCATAGAGGACAGTCTGGCCGGTGCGGTCGAAGATCTTGGTGGTCTTGAACTGCTGCGCCGTCGCCTGACCGACCGCTTCGGGCGCGGGCAGCTTGCGGACGATGTCCTGGTAGGTCAGGTAGACGCCGCCTGTGCCCCCGCCGACGGCCAGGAGGAGCGCCAGGCTCAGCAGGCTGAGGCTCCAGCCGACGGGTTGGGTCGTGCCGAGCGTCAGCCAGACGCCCGACCCCCAGGCCCAGCGGCGGGCCTCACGGCGGCGGGCGCGGCGTCGAACCACGGCGTGGACAGTTCGCAGTTGCACGTTAGTCTACCGGTGGATGGCGGCTATGTAGTTTAGGAATTCTAGGAGTCCTACTCAGTGACATCCAGCGTCTCAAGCACGGAGCTGACGTCATAATGCTCTGCTGATGCCGCACTGTCATGCTGAGCGAAGCGAAGCATCTCGCCTTACGAGAAGCGAGACCCTTCGCTTCGCTCAGGGTGACAGTTGAAACGATTCTTGGAACAGAGCAACGTCGTAGCCGCGATGGGTCAGAAGAGCCATCGCGCGCGCACGGCGCAAGACAGCGTGATCGTAGCGGGCTAGAAGATCTCCTAATTCCTGGCTTTCAGCCGATGTTAGGGGGCGAGTATCCACGGTCTGATTCAACTGGGCGAGTCGGGTCTGCTCTGACGCTGAGAGGGGCGACTCTACCGCCGCCCATAACGCATCGTCGCTGAACATGCT
>CAZFUK010000645.1:0-3302 GCA_964522005.1 uncultured Anaerolineales bacterium
TGGCGGCCGCGCCGGCGCGGGGTGGCCGAAGGGCGGCAAGCTGGGTCATCCCGGCGCCTCCTCTTGGAATAGGGCGCGGGGCTGACGCCACCGCGCTAGACAAGCGAAGCCCCGTTGGGGCTGTAGTTTAGCCCGTCAGGGCTTTGCCTGTCCATCCCAGTGGCTTTGGCCCTGGGTGCGCTGGCAGTCGGCGTCTCCAACACCTCGCTGATGCGCCGCCAGGCCGCCAAGCCGGCGGTGGCCGCGTCGAAGCGCGCGCCGAGCAGGCGCAGCGGCAGGTAGAACTCCGGGGCCAGGATGAGGATAAACAGCGCGGGCTGGAACTCCAGCCGGCCGTAGAGCAGCCGCAGCCCAATTTCCACCGCCACAATGGCCGTGCTGAGGGTGGACAGCAGTTCGAGGGCCAGCGCCGACAGAAAGGCCACGCGCAGCACGGCCAGCGTCGCTTCGCGGTAGCGCTCGCTGGTGCGTTCGATGACCCGCGCCTGCCGTCTGGCCTGCCCCAGTTGCTTGAGCGTCGTTAGCCCCTGGAGCACGTCGAGGAAGTGGGCACTCAGATGGCTCAACAAGTTGTACTGGCGTTTCGCCAGGGCGTCGGTGGCGTTGCCGATGAGGACCATGAACAGGGGGATGAGGGGCGCCGTGACGAGCAGGACGACGGCCGAGAGGGGGTCACGCGGGAAGACGGCGGCGAGCACCGTCAGCGGCACGAGCGTCGCCAGGGCCAGTTGCGGCAGGTATTGGCTGAAGTAGGGGTCAAGGGCTTCGACCCCCTCCACCAGTGTCGCCGTCAGTTCGCCGGTCCGCTGGCCCTGGGCGTAGCGGGGGCCGAGGGCCAGCAGGTGGTCGAACAGGAGGGCGCGCAACTCTGTCTTGACCCGGACAGCGACGCGGCCGGCTGCCACATCGCTGCCGAAGACGGTCAGGCCCCGCGCCGCGATGACGGCGAGCAGGAGCGCCAGGTCAGGCGTCACGTCGGCCAGCACCGCGCCGCCGAGGAAGACGCGGGCGATCACCACGCTGACGAGCCAGGCCTGGGCGACGGTGAGCAGCCCGCCCACCGCGCCCAGGCCAACGGACAGTAGAAACGACGGAAGACGCAGGACCGCAGACAGACGGAAGAGGCTAATACGTCAGCCCCTCCAGCTTGGCGACCAGGCGCTTGCGGAACACCCAGTACGTCCACGCCTGATAGGCCAGGACAATCGGGACGAACAGGCCGGCCACGATGGTCATGACCGTCAGAGTGTACGGGCTGGACGAAGCGTTGTAGATGGTCAGGCTCCACTCCGGGTTCAGGCTGGAGATCATCACGCGCGGGAACATGACCAGGAACATGGTCAGGAACGTCGTGGCGATGGTCAGCGCGGTCATGATGAACGCCCAGCCCTCGCGCTGGCGGTGCAGGAACAGCCCGGCGGCCAGCAGCGCGCCAATGCTGGTGATGGGAACCACGCCCGGATTGACACCCAGCCGCAGCAGCAGGTCGGTCTCGAGGTACGAATACGCGGCCAGCAGCACCACGGCTACCGTCGTTGGCAGCCACAGCTGCCGCGCCATCGCCCGCGACTGGACCAGCAGATCGCCCGTGGTCTTGAGGCTCAGGAAAATCGCGCCATACAGGGCGAAGCCCAGCACGGCGGTGACCCCACCCAGCAGGGCATACGGGTTGAGCAGGTTGAAGAAGCCGCCCACATAGGTCATCTTGCCGTCAATGGGCACGCCGCGCAGCAGATTGGCGAAGGCGACGCCCAGCAGCAGGGAGGCGACCAGGCTGCCGCCGAAGATGCAGCGGTCCCAGATGGCGCGCCACTGGGGGTTGTCGTCCTTGCCTCGGAACTCAAAGGCGACGCCGCGCACAATCAGGGCCACCAGGAGCAGGAACAGGGGCAGGTAGAAGCCGGAGAACAGAGTGGCGTACCAGTTGGGGAAGGCGGCGAACGTCGCGCCGCCCGCCGTCAGCAGCCACACCTCGTTGCCGTCCCAGTGGGGGCCGATGGTGTTGATGATGACCCGCCGCCGCAGGTTGTCCTTACCCAGGAAGGGTAGCAGCATCCCCACGCCAAAGTCAAAGCCTTCGAGGACAAAGAAGCCAATATACAGCACACCAACCAGGATAAACCAGAGGGTGTTGAGGTCCATCGCCTTTCTCCCTTAGTCCGCGCCCACGAGGGACGGCGCGGCGGTCAGGCCCTCGGCAGGCTGGGCCGCCAGCGCGGGCTGACGCGCGAACTTCGCCAGCAGATAAACATCGGCCACCATGAGCACGCCATAGACGACCGCGAAGCCCACCAGGGACAGGAGCACCGCGCCCGCGCCGACGTTGGGCGAGACGGCGTTCTCAATCTTCATCAGGCCGTAGACGATCCAGGGCGCGCGGCCCATCTCGGTCATCATCCAGCCGCTCGTGTTCGCCAGGTAGGGCAGGGCGATGGCGAAGGGCAGCAGGGCCATGAGGCGCGGCCGCAGCGTGAGCATCTCGCCCAGGCTCAGGAACAGCCCATAGGCCGCCAGCAGCAGCATCAGGAACCCCGCGCCCACCATGAGGCGGAAGGTCCAGTAGACCACACCGGTGGGCGGCACGTAGTCGCCGGGGCCGTACTTGGCCTGGTACTCCTTCTGCAAGTCGTTGATGCCCTTGACCGTGCCGTTGAGCTGGTTGTAGGAGAGGAGGCTCAGCAGGGTGGGCAGGCGGACGGCGAAAACCTCGCGCCGGCCCGTCAGGTCGCCCACGGTGAACAGCGAGAAGGAGGCCGGGCTTTCGGTGTCGAACAGCGCTTCGGCCGCCGCCATCTTCATCGGCTGGGCCAGCACCATGTGCTGCGCCTGGCTGTGGCCGTTGAGGACGACCAGCACCGTCGCCAGGAGGCCGACAATGGCCGCGATTTGGAACGAGCGGCGGAACAGGTCCAGGTTCGACTGTCGCAGCAGGTGCCACGCGCTGATGCCGAGCATGAAGAAGGCCGCTGTGACCAGGCCCGAAGCGATGACATGCGGGAACTGGACCTGGACGTTGGGGTTGAACAGCAGGGCCAGGAAATCGGTCATCTCGGCGCGACCATTGCGCAGCGTGAAGCCGACCGGCTGCTGCATAAACGAGTTGGCGATGAGAATCCAGAGGGCGGAGATGTTGGAGCCAATCGCCACCAACCAGATGGAGGCGAGGTGCACCCGTTTGGGCAGCTTGTCCCAGCCGAAAATCCAGACGCCGAGGAAGGTCGACTCCAGGAAGAAGGCCAGCAGCGCCTCGATAGCCAGGGGCGCGCCGAAGATGTCGCCCACGAAGCGGGAGTACTCCGACC
>CAZFUK010000646.1:0-3290 GCA_964522005.1 uncultured Anaerolineales bacterium
ACTCGCGCGAGCCATCGGCGTCACACACAAGACGGCGTGAGCCAGGGGTGGGTCACGCCGCCGGAGGGAACTCAGGCTTGAGTGGGAGTTAGGCCACTCGCCCTCCGTCGGCACGGGTCCGCTGGAAGTGGGGACGCTCAGACGCGCCACGCCAGACCACCAGGGCGGCCAGAACGGTCACTGGATTATGGGTCTGGAGAGGATAGCCTTCGCGCACTCGATGTCTTCCTTGCGTTGCCCTATGGACTGGCATTATACCACAAGCCGTTTCGGGTGTCAAGTCCGCGCCTCGTTCGTACCTGCCCCGTTTGCGTCTGCCCGAGGGACATCATATGGCGTGGACTGCATCGCAACCATATGATGCCCCTCTTTAGCGTATCTTACCCCTCAAGAGCGCGAGGAACGAAGGCCGAGTCTCAGTCTTGGGCGCTCTCGTCGTCGAGCGGCGAACCCGGCGCTTGGTCGTCGGGAGCGGCTCCTGGAGCGAACGCTCCACCACCCACGGCATCACCACCGCGCGGTCGTCCACCTCGACCAGCCACCCGTCATGCCCGTAGAACACGCACACCGGGCAGCGGCCCTCGCGAGTCAACTCGGTCACCACGGTCCCGCAGGTCTTGCACACGTACCCGAACACGCGAGCAGTCATGCTGCACCTCCCTGGTGATGAAAAAAGCGCGTTGCCGATGGGGCCACGCGCCAGGGAGGTCAAGACAGAAGCGGAGACTACACCCGAGGCCTCTGGCGCGTGGCGGTGATAAGGTTGGTAAAGTGGGGCATGGCGAGGCGCGCACCCGTACAGCCTTCCAGCACCCTATTCCTCAGCCACGACTGTTGATACCCGTCCCACAAGCTATGGGTCTTGCCGGCCGGGACATCTAAACCACGCACGTTAAGCCTCCTTCCTCGCCCGTCGAACGGTGAAGGGGATATGGCGCGCCCCGCCCGACTTCCCAGCCCTTTCGGATCAGGTCGCAGGGGCGCGGCGTCAATCATCACCTCAGACTGGCGATTCAGCCACCGACTGTACATCCAACACCGTCCGACTGAGTACAACTGCGAACCCATACTGCCTCCGCGTGTTCCGCCCCGCCTGTCCACTGCTGCGTGCGACGCCTGAACACACGTTTGGCATTATACAGGACCGGGTGGGCGGTGTCAAGAGGACACCGCTCGATTTTCGAGTCAATCCGCTGAAAGAGGGATGGAGCGTCACCGAACGAATGAGGCTCCATCCCCCAGGGGAGCGATAGGGACGGCCCGCGCCTAGCGGTTCACCACCTGCACGTTGCCCCAGTCACCCACCCGCACGTAGTACACCCGCACCGCCCCATTCGCCAGGTTCTCGGCGCGCTGCGCGGCATAGCTCGCGCCGCCCTGGTCTACTGTGAACTCGGAGGAGTTGGGCACGAAGCCATCGGCGAAGACCCGCTTCTGGAGCGCCGCGCCGGGGTTGAACTGGATGACCTGCTTACGCTCACCCTCGGCGAGCAACGCGCCCGCCAGGCCACCGGCCGCCCCGCGCTCGACAAAGCGGACGTTGCCCCAGTCGCCCACCGGCACGTAGTACACCCGCACCGCGCCGTTGCCCAGGTTCTCCGCGCGCTGCGCCGTGTAGCTCACGCCTTCGAAGGTCAGGCCGAACTCGGAGGAGTTGGGCACGAAGCGGTCGGCAAAGACCCTCTTCTGAAGCGCCGCGCCCGGGTTGAACTGGATCACTTGCTTCGCCTGGCCCTGCTGGAGCAGGACGCCGCCCAGGCCACCAGGGTCGGCAGCGGCCGGGGGCGGCGCCGGCACTGCTGCCGCCGGTGGTGGACTACCGGACTTCCAGGCGCGCACCAGGTCGCCCGTCAGCTTCAGGTAGAAGTCGCCGTACTGCTCGCTCGGCTCGATATACGTCCCTTCCGGCCACTCGTTGAACGAGGTCAGGATAATCCAGTTCGCGCCGCTCGCCGCCGCGCCGTCGAACGAGGCGCGCAGATACTGGCCGTTGGCGCGGTCGCGGCGGAAGGCGCTCCCGCCGCGCTCGGTGAGCTTGGTGTCGTCGTAGCCAGGCATCACCGTCGCCACCCAGACCTTGTCGCCCCAGCGCTGCGACGCGCTCCGCACCTCGTTACCGTAGCGGGCGAGGGGCCGCGCCGGGTTGGCGTCCCAGGCCACGGAATAGAGGTGGTGGCCGTCGAACTCGACCAGGAAGCCCGTGTCCGTTCCCTCGGCGATCCAGAGCGTGCTGTGGTTGGGGTCCACCTCGCGGCGGATGGCCGACCAGTCCGCCACCGAGAGCATGTTCTGCCGCCAGAAGAAGATGACGGGCTTGCCGTTCCAGCGCAGGTAGGCCGGGTGGCCGGTGTGGGTCTGAATCAGGTAGCGCAGCCCGTTGACGATGGCGGCGCGGTTACCGCCGTAGAACGGCGAGGTCAACTCGAAGTCCACCGCCGCGCGAAAGCCCTTGGCGCGGGAGACGTCGAGCAGGGTACGCAGGTTGTCGTCGGTCGGGTTATTCGGCCCCCACCAGCTCTGGACCAGGGCGTCCAGGCTGGCGCTCTTGGCCTGGTCCACGTGGCGCTCGATGGTGCCCCGGTCGCGTGAGGCGTAGCGCGGCGTGGGCATATCGGGCACCCGGTCGGGGGTCCAGGAGTTCTCGTCAAACCAGGCGTAGTAGAACGCGAGGGCCAGGGGGCCGTCGGCGGCGGCCGGGCGCGGCGCGCCCAGGCTCAGCATCAGCAGGCCGGCGACGGCACACAGGGTCAACCAGCGGATCATAGGGTAAGCTCCTCTAGGGTATTCGGGGTCTGTCCCCAGACACCGTCACGGATTATACCCACAATAACCCACTCAAAACGAACATTTGGTCTGACGGAGGTCTGACCAAAGTCTAACGAAGGGGTCAGACCCTAAAGGTCTTGGAGACCTTTAGGGTCTATTGGACGCGTCGAATAAGAGCCTCCAGGCCCAGCAGATAGGACAGTGGTCCGAAGCCGAGAATTTGGCCGACGCACACGGGCGCGAGCACCGAGGTATGGCGGAATGCCTCGCGGGCGTGGACGTTGGACAGGTGGACCTCGACGGTGGGCAGGCCCACAGCGGCAATGGCGTCGCGCAGGGCGTAGGAGTAGTGGGTGAACGCGCCCGGGTTGATGAGGACGGCGTCCGCCCAGCCTCGGCTGTCGTGCAGCGTGTCAATCAGCACGCCCTCATGGTTCGACTGGACGATGCGCAGTTCCACGTCGGCGTCGGCGGCCCGCGCATCGAGCAGGGCGTTGATCAGGGCCCGCGTCGTCTGGCCGGAG
>CAZFUK010000647.1:0-3289 GCA_964522005.1 uncultured Anaerolineales bacterium
GCGAGCCAACTGGCGTTGTGGGTCATAGACGCCAGGGCCGCGCCAATGCCTGCCCCGAGCGCCAGGCCAAGACCGATATACCGCTGCTGGTTGTCCCGGTTCATCTTTCCCCCTGGCGTCCTGCTTTGCTTGCTCAAGTGTCTTGACAACCAAGAGCCTATTACGTTACACGAGAGACCCTAACAGCAGGACGGGCAAGGCGCAGCGCCTTGCCCGTCCTGCGTGGCCTGGCGCCATCAGCCGCGCCGCCAGACAACCTCCATGTCCTCGCGGTTGCCGAGCGCCTGCCGCAGCAGGGCCATCAACTGCGGGTCCGCGCCGCGCTGCTCGAACATGTCCAGCGTCGGCTGGTTGATGTAGTAGTCCCGATCGCGGAGCGACTCCTCCTCCAACTGGTCCTGCATGAACTGGAACTGCTCCTGCGAAATCGTCCCCAGCAGGTCGAGGGTTTCCTTGTCGTAGAACTCAATCATGGTGTTCCTACCTCGTGGAGGGCTGCGCGGGGCAGCCGAGATGTGGTGTCGCTATCCATAGAGCATTTTCCGTGCACGCCCCCATCCGCCTTCTCCCCGACGACCGCCTTCGGCCTACCGCCTACCGCCTACTGCCTACTGACCTTACAGCCTCCGCACCAGCCCGCCATCCACCAGCAGGCTCTGGCCGTTGATGTAGCTCGCGTCGTCGGACACCAGGAAGGCGACGGTCTTGGCGACCTCCACCGCCGTCCCGGCCCGCCGCGCCGGCACATCGCGCAGAGCCTCTTCGTCCACCGGGAAGGTGTCAATCTTACCCGGCAGGACGGTGTTCATGCGGATGCCGTCGGCAGCGTAGCGTTGGGCGTAGAGCCGGGTGAACGCCTCCAGTCCGGCGCGGACCACCGCCGAGACCGGGAAGCTGAGGCTCGGCTCGACGGCGGCGAAGCTAGAGATGTTGACCAGGACGCCGCTGCGTTGAGCCTGCATGGTCGGCGTCACCAGCCGCGCCATGCGGGTCACGTTGAGCAGCAGCAGGTCCAGCCCGGCGTGCCAGTCCGCGTCGGTCAGGCTCAGCAGGTCGCCCTTGGCGGCGTGGCCGGTGTTGTTGACCACGGCATCCACGCGGCCATAGCGGTCCAGGGTCGCCTGGACCAGCCGGCCCAGGTCGGCCTCCTCCGTCACCGAGCCGGTCAGGGCCAGCGCGTCTAGGCTCCGCGCCAGTTCATGCACGTCGTCCGAGCGGGCTAGGAGCGCTAGGGCATAGCCTCGCGCCGCCAACTCGTGGGCGCAGGCCGCGCCCATTCCCCGACTCGCCGCCGTCACAATGGCGACTTTAGTCATGCTTCCTCACTCCTCGCGGTTCGCTTTTGACGCCGCCTGCACACGCCCCCATGTCTCGCGCCAGGCAGCGCGTGTCTCGGCCAGGCCGGGCGAGCTGCCCGCCCCGTAGGTCAGCCCATCCAGGACGGCCAGCACTTGCTGACGATTGCCCTCAATCAGGTTGACGCCCGTAGGGCGGCCGAGGATGTGGTCCTGTCGCGCCTCC
Organism: uncultured Anaerolineales bacterium; assembly: GCA_964522005.1. Lineage (GTDB taxonomy): Bacteria > Chloroflexota > Anaerolineae > Epilineales > JAHCIE01 > JAHCIE01. The sequence goes on from CAZFUK010000647.1 coordinate 1,522, forward strand.
CAGTGCCAGGCGTGGATGAGGCGGTCAATCAGGCTCATTTTCTGCTGGGGCGTCGCCGCGCGTTCCCACTGCTCGACATACCATCGGAAGATGTCCACCGCCCCGCCACCGTAGAGTTCCTGGTGCTGGAAGGTGCGGTGGTACTCACTCCAGGTGGTCGCCCAGCCGCACTGGGGGCAGGCGAGCGGATAGTCGGCGTCAAGCCGCTCGCGGCGGATGACGGTGTCACACTGAGGGCATTCGACCTCGCCGTGCATGGCGCGGGAGACGGTCAGGATGCTGCGGCAGCGCGAGTAGAGCGCGAAGCCCACGTCGTCAATCAGGTCTTCGTCTACCAGGCCCCGCGCGTCGGCGGTGTAGAGGCGGCGGAGACGCTCCGGGCGCAAGCGCGGCGCCCAGCGTACGGGCGGCTCAGGCCGCGCCATGCGCCTACTCCCGCCCTTTCTTGAGCATTTCGAGCAGCATCACCACGGGCGTGTGGGCATAAATGGCGTGCTTGAGGCCGGCGGTCATGTAGGCGTAGGCGCCCGGCCCGGCCTCCATGACCTCGTCGCCCAGCGTCAGCCGCGCCTCACCGGCCAGAATCTGGATGATGGCCGGCATGGAGGCGGTGTGCTCGGATAGCTCCTGGCCGGCCGCGAAGTGGAACAGGGTGGTTTTGACCTGGTCGGTGTTGACCACGGTGCGGCTCAGGATGCTGTCGGGGGGTATCTGCGAGGCGTCGCTCAGGTTGTCGAAGTAGGTAAACAGATTGCTCATGAGACTAACCTTCCTACCTTATAGCTGGTCTTATAACTGGTAAATGATGCCCACCGCCATCAGCGCCACGGTCAGCAACCCGTAGCCGATCTCCTCCAGGCCGAGGACTGCCGGGCGGCATGGCCGACGGTAGCGCGACAGCCCCACCGCCGCGCGGGCCAGCAGCACCAGCAGGGCGGCGACGGCGAGCCAGGGCGCGTGGCCGAGCGGGGCCAGCGCAGCGACCCCGACGAGCGCGGCGACATGGGCGGCCACAGCCAGCGACGGCTGGGCCGGCTTGCCGTGGTCGAGCTTGAGGCGGGCGCGGACATAGAGGATGGCGGGCAGGGCGCGGCTCCCCACCAGCAGCCACAGGGGCCACGCACGCGCCAGGGGCCAGCCGTCGAGCAGGGCGATGGCCGGGGCGAGGGCGCCGAGGGCCAGCGCGCCGGCCAGTTCGGGCATGAGGGCGCGGCTCTGGTTGCGGGCGTCGTACAGGAGTTGCGCCAGCATGAGGGGGAGCGCCAGCAGCAGGGGCAGCAGGAAGGCGCGCTCGCCGCTGCGCAGGACGAGGGCGAACGCGACCACGGCGACCAGCCCGTATAGGCCTATGAAGCGCTCGGCCCAGACGGTGCGCAGGGGCCGCTTGCCCTTGAGATAGTCCTTGACGGCCACCTTGACGGGCTGGTGCAGCAGGAACGCGCCGAGCGCGGCTACGGCCAGCGCCACGCCGGGCCACGAGCCGGCGACGGCCAGGCCAAGCAGCAGGGGCTCCAGGAGGAACATCCAGCCGCCGTGCTCGCTGGGTAGGGCCACCGACCGAATGGCCTTGGCGGTCTGTGGACGGGGATAGGGAGTATTCTCAACCATAACGCAGCTTTCTAGCTAAGCACTGGCCCAATTATAGCACACGCCGGGCCGGGCGTCGTTGCGCTGGGTCAAAGAGGGGGAGGGGGGGAAGGCGTGGGAAGGGATAGGAAGGTTCGGTTCTGCCCGCAACTTCCCCCCCTCGTTGAACTGTGCTAAAATA
>CAZFUK010000648.1:0-3287 GCA_964522005.1 uncultured Anaerolineales bacterium
TTGGCCCAGAAGGTCCACCAGACGCTGCGTGTTCTGCAAGCCCTCGTCGCGCATCTGAAGCACGAGGCGATGCAGATTAATGGCCCGCCTCACATGGGTGCTTAACCGCTGGAGCAGGCCGGAGCGCGCCTCCAGCCAGGTCTGATGCAGATGGTGAGAGGCCTGGAGCGGTGTCCAGTGCCTATTGAGCCAGCGCCGCAGCAACTCACTCCGGAAGCGGTACTGGGTGGCGCGAGAGGCGCCATCCATATCCAGCAGTGGCATCTCATGCTCTGTCTCGAAGATTCTCCGGACCAGGTCCATGCGCTCCATCAAGCATCCCCACTCCTGCAGCCTCTGGAGGAGGGTATCCTGGAGTAGCCAACGATTGTCATGGCTGCTCGCCAGGCAGGCGAGGACCAGGCCCATCGAGGCGTCGAGGCCGCTGTCGCGGAGCAGAGCCTGGAACGGAGGGCAGTCCTGGTCCTGGGTCATCGCCTCAGCCGCCGCCGCCACATCCAGTCCCAACACGACGGTCCGCTCGACCCGCTGGAGGCGCTTGACCACCTCGGAGGCCAATCCCCAGAGCGCCCCCTTCTCACGGCCCGCCAACTCGATGGCCGCGTAGGCCGCCTCCCTCTTCCACGTAATGCCACTCTCACGCGCCTGAGCCGTAAGAGCTAACCACAGCGACTCGCGGTCCCCATACTGAGGCTTGAACGGCTGGCCGGACCGCTCGGGTTGCGCATAGGGGTCGGGAATCACGGGCGGGCGTTGGCCCGCTCGACGGAGCGTCAGGACGGCCGTAACCTCGCCCTTCTGGCGCTCCACCGGGTCGAAGTAGGTCAGGCTGCCCTCCAGTTCCATGTACTCGACCAAGGGGGGCGGCAGCGCCAGGTGGAAGGTGACGGTCGCCTGTCCGCCACTTGGGATGAAGGCGATGAAGTCGTCACTCACGGGCGTCTGAGCGGCTTGAGTGCTCGCTTCGCAGAGGGTGACCCTGACCGCGTCGGCCGGCACCTTGCCCTCGTTGCGGATCGTGAGGGTGACATCCGCCTGGGCCGCGTTCGCCGCCAACACATGGCTGTCCGGCCGGTCAGGCATCTCCAGGCGAAGCTGAGTGCGGCTAGGCGTAATCGTGGCGGGGAGCGGGATGTCAGCGAGCCAACGCACCACACCATCGTTGACCTGTCCTTGAATCGACGGTGGCAGCACAACGCGCGTTTCCCACTGGAGGACGGCAGCGCGGTGCCACGGACCCTGGAAAGGCGCGGCTGGTTCAGGTGAGCGGAGCGCGGCCAGGACCTGGTCCAGCAGATGCAGCCAGCGGGTCAGCGGGGGGGCCAGGCTGCTCACCACCTGGACGACGCCGCGCCAGGCCGCGACTACGTCGGGCGGCCAGGTGGATGGTAGTCGGTACCTGGCCTCCAATCGCTGGAGATAGCTCAGACTATAGGCAGCCAGCGCTGCCTGACGGTCTAGCGGCTCGACGGCGTGGGAGACCGCCAATTCCACCGTCTGCCTGAACCACTCCGGTGCCTTCGCCGCCTGACTCTGCTGGTAAACCTGAGCGCGCCCTTCTCCATACTGCACCAGGCAGCTCACCATCTCAGAGGCGCGGTTGGCCTTTTGATAGAGGGTAGCGGCGGCCAGCCAGTGACGCAGCCTGTTGCCATCTTCAACCGACGCGTCCTGTGCGGCGTCCACTTCCGCCTGCGCCTGCCGCACCCAGTCGCTCACAGCACCGTTGGAAGGCGTCAGCTCGCCCCGACTCAATTCATAGCTGGACCAATCGGTGGTGATAAAATAGGCGTCGTCCAAACCTGGTAGGACGTGAACGGGCACGTCGGGTGGCACTTCGCCCCGGCGCTTCAGCTCCGTCTCGGCCCGCCCCGCTATGGCCTCCAACTCCTCCTTCACGTCACGTTCGAGCCTGTCCTGTCTTAAAGTCCGGATGGCCTCGTGCCAGGCTTGGGCAGCGCGACCGGCCCGTAGGTAGACCTGGGCGAGGTCGCGGCCCAGGAAGGCGTGCGTGGGGTACAAACGCTGAAGTTGACGGTAGGCGGCTTCAGCGTCCTTGATCACGCCCTGCTCCGCGCGCTGCCCAATCAAACTGTCCAGTAACTTCGCGGCGTCGGCGCGCAACCGCTCGCGTAATTTGGTCGTGTCGCCCCGCCCGGCCTCGGCCTGACTTAGCCCGCGTAGCGTCTCGCACAGGTCGCGTGCCTGGTCTTCCCGAGTGCGGCTCTCCAGCGGCTGGGCGCGAGCCACGGCCTCGTGGTCTCCTAGCATGGATAGACGAAAGCGCGCGTGGCGGTGAAAAGGGTTCAACAGCAGGGCCGCACGGTAGGCCTCCCTGGCCCACTCGTCGAACTGCTTGCCAAAGCAGAAATCCCCTGCCCAGACGTACTGATGCGCCGTCCCATCCAGGGCCGCCTGGTGCAGGTACGCGGCGGCCGAGCGCATAATCGCCCGTGCATCGTGGGCTGCCCCAAGCAGTCGAAAGACGCCCGGGTCGCCGCGCATCACGTCGCCCAGCACAGAGTAGTACTTCGCCAGCTCCTCGTGCTGGCCCTGGCCCGCCAGGTAACGGCTGAGGGCTTCCAGATAGGCGAAACGGGGCAGGCCCTCCCGCTCCTTCAGCTTGTCCAGGTCGTCGCCTCGTTGCCGGATACTGCCCAGCTTTGATAGCGCCGTCGAGTTGCCCCGCTCCACTTTCAAGGCCCACCTGTACGCCTCCTCCGCCCTCTCGGTCAGGCCTTCCGACAGGCAGAAGTCACCCAGCTTGTTGAAGCTCTCGGCCGTGTGTCGCAGCATCGCCGCGTGCTTCTGGGCCTCGTAGGCCTTATCTAGCTCACCCACGGCGGCATAGGCGTAGCCCAGGTAGATGAAGGGTGCGTACTCGTTGCGGTCTCGTTCGGTCAGCCCCTTGTAATACTCGACGGCTTCCCAGTAGCGGCGATTGGCGCGAAACCCCTCTTCCCATTGTCGGCGCAGGATGTGCTCAGGCGGAATCCCAGGCGGCATCACCTTAGTCAGCAGCAGGAGGGCGAGTGCAGAGCGCGGGTGGCGCGTGGTGTACTGGGCCAGGAAATCAGCCGCCCCGTTCGCGTCGCCTGCTCGCATGAAGCCGTCGTAGAGTTGCTTCAACTGGGCTTCGGTCAGAGGCTTCAGCTTATCTTCAAGACGCCACAAGCCCACCTGGGCCTGTGGCAGCGTCGGGTCCAGGGTGAGCGCGTGTTTGTAGGCATTGACGGCCGCCACGCGCCGATCGGCGTTCTCGCACCACTCAGCGACAGAGAGGTACT
>CAZFUK010000649.1:0-450 GCA_964522005.1 uncultured Anaerolineales bacterium
CGGCGTGCCCATGCTCGTCGCGCCCCAGGTGGGCGACCAGTACGTCATCGCCCACCGCGTCGCCCAGTTGGGCGCCGGCCTCTACCTGGACCCGCACCGCTTCACGCCCGCCGGCCTGCGCCGCGACGCGGCGCGCGTCCTGGCCGACCCGCTGTTCCGCCAGCAGAGCGCGGCCATTGGCGAGTCATTTCGCACGGCGGGCGGCTTTATGCGAGCCGCTGATGAGGTGATGGGGATGTTAGAGGGGGGAAAGGCTCGGGTGTAAGGGGGTTAGGGCAGGACGATGCGACTGCTGATACCTGGATAGACGCGCTGGAAGTCGCGTGGGTTGAGGGTGATGATTTGCTCGGCTTCGCCTTTGATGGCCGCGTAGACGATGAGTGCGTCGTAGACAGCCCCGCTGGTGATACGCAGGTTAGCCAGGTGACGGAGAACGTTCACATAGTCTTG
>CAZFUK010000649.1:460-3253 GCA_964522005.1 uncultured Anaerolineales bacterium
CTGCTCGATTAGCCGTTGCGCCACAAGCGGCGAGATAGGTGGGGCGCTGGGGATACGTGTGAGAGTGACATATGTTTCAGCCAGGGAGTGGGCCGACACCAGTCCTACCTCGCCTGGCATTGAGACACGCTGCAACCAGGGCAGGGCACGGTCATGCACTGAGTGACCTTCATACAGGGCCGCGACGAGGATGGAGGTATCCAGTAGAACTTTCATACCCCTATCCGTTCAAGCAGCGTCTGAATCCGTTCTTCTCGCGCACGCGCCACAATGTCCGTGACATCGCCAATCAGTTTGGCGCGGGCGACCAGGACACCACCTTTCTCGACCAAGACGGCCTCCTCCTCGCCGTTAACGGCTGGCTCGGGGAGAGCGGGCGGGGTTAGGAGGCGGCTCAACTCCTCGCGCACGACGCGGCGAATCATGTCTTCCAGGTCGACAGGGCTAAGTGTCACAGTTGTTCGCACAGCGTCAGTCGTTACTTCAGTGGTCATAGGTCTGGCTCCTGACATAGCAGGCGGGCAGACCTGACAGGTTTCCAAAACCTGTCAGGTCTAGGTAGAGACAATTGTAACCTGTTGCCGTGCTGCGTCAACTGGCGGACCGCGTAAGATTTGCAGAATCGCCCTGTCCAACATACAATTATGTGTCGCCCCCCAGGTGGGGCGCTTTGCTGTTCCCCTGCTGCCTCAACTGAGGCGGCGGGCGTGAGGGAGTTTATCCCATGCCGATGTTTGAGAACCTCAGCGAAAAGCTCCAGGACATCTTCAACCGCCTGAGCGCCAAGGGCCACCTCACCGAAGCCGACGTGGACGAGGCGCTCAAGCAGGTACGCCTGGCGCTGCTCGATGCCGATGTCAACTTTAAAATAGTCCGCGAGTTTATCGCCAAGGTCCGCGAGCGGGCGATTGGCGCCGAGGTCCGAGCCAGCCTGACGCCGGGCCAGCAGGTCGTCAAGATCGTCAACGACCAGTTGGTGGAACTGCTGGGCGAGCCGGCCAAGCTCAACCTCGGCGGCGTCCCGCCGCATGTAATCATGCTCGTCGGCCTCCAGGGCGCGGGCAAGACGACGGCGGCGGCCAAGCTGGCGCTGCGACTGCGCCGCTCCGGCCAGCGGCCCCTGCTCGTTGCCTGCGACACGCGCCGCCCCGCCGCCATCAAGCAGCTCGAAGTGCTGGGCAAGCAGATTGACGTGCCGGTCCACAGCGAGGGCACGCAGCCCCCGCCGCCCGACATCGCCGCCCGCGCGGTGGAGCGCGCCCGCCAGAGCGCCTACTCCGTCGTCATCCTCGACACCTCCGGCCGGCTCAACATTGACGAAGAGCTGATGGAGGAACTGGCGCAGATTCGGGCGCGGACGAAGCCGGTCGAGACGCTGCTGGTGGTAGACGCCATGACGGGCCAGGAAGCGGTGCGCGTCGCCTACGACTTCCACCAGCGCACGCAGTTGACCGGTCTCGTCATGACCAAGATGGACGGCGACGCGCGCGGCGGCGCGGCCCTGTCGGTGCGCTACGTCACCGGCGTGCCCATCAAGTTCATTGGCACCGGCGAGAAGACCGACGCCCTGGACGAGTTCTACCCCGACCGCATCGCCTCGCGCATCCTGGGCATGGGCGACGTCATGTCGCTCATCGAGCGCGCCGAGCAGATGATGGACCGCGACGAGGCCGAGCGCGCCACCGACAAGATGGCGAAGGGTGAGTTCGATCTGGAGGACTTCCTGTCCCAGATGCAGCAGTTGAAGCGCATGGGACCGTTGACCCAGCTCATCGAGATGATTCCGGGCCTCAACCAGTTGACCAAGCAGTTGCCGCAGGGCATTGATGAGAAGGCCATGAAGCGCGTCGAGGCCATGATCTACTCGATGACGCCGCAGGAGCGCCGCAACCCGAAGATGCTCAACGGCAGCCGCAAGCGCCGCATCGCCGCCGGCAGCGGCACCACCGTCCAGGAACTCAACCAACTGGTGCGCCAGTTCCTGGAAATGCAGAAGATGATGAAGTCCATGGGCCGGGGGAAGCGTATCCCACGCGGCATGATGGACATGTTCCGCTAAACATTCAAACATTGGGGCATTCAAGCATTCGAACGCGGCTAAGGACGTTTCACTGCTTGAATGCTCAACCGCTTAAACGTTGTGGAGGAAAGTGTGCTGAGAATCCGTCTGCGTCGAGTGGGGGCGAAGAAGCAGCCCTCGTATCGTATCGTGGTGGCCGAGTCGACCTCGCCCCGCGATGGCCGCTTTGTCGAGGTCGTCGGCCATTACAACCCGCGCACCGAGCCGGAAACGGTCGAGGTCAAGACCGACCGCGCCGTCTACTGGCTGGCCCGTGGCGCGACCCCGTCGCCCGCCGTCGAGCGCATGCTCAAGAAGCAGGGCGTCTACGATGCCCTTAAAGCGTCGCGCAGTGGCGCGCCAGCGGCCACGGAGGTGGCCCCCGCCTCGACGGCTGAGGTGCCCGGCGTGGCCGTGCCCGGTCCCGTCCTGGGGTCGGCGCCCCTGATTGAGCCGTCAACAAGCGAGGGCTAAATGCCACCCTATCGTGATCGAGATCGAGACCGGGATCGCGATCGAGATCGTGGCCCAGGGGGGCGCGGCTTTGGTCGCGGCTCCCGGCCCCAACGTGGCCCCCGTCCGTCGCAAGTGCCCGCCGAGGCCATCGAGGAAACACGGGTCCTCATCCAGTTCCTGGCGCAATCCCTGGTGGACGACACCGAGCGGGTGCGGGTGCGGCATGTGAGCCAGGGCGCGAGCGGCCTGACCTACGAGCTATCGGTGGCGCCGGACGA
>CAZFUK010000650.1:0-3251 GCA_964522005.1 uncultured Anaerolineales bacterium
ACCGAGACCGAGCTGACGGAAAAGAAGCCCCGCGTCGAGGACGCTCTGCGCGCCGCCCGCGCCTCGGTTGAGGAAGGTGTGGTGCCGGGGGGTGGCGTGGCGCTCATCAACGCCCAGGCCGCCCTGGGTGACATCAAGCTCGAGGGTGACGCGTTCACGGGCGTCAAGATCGTCCGCCGCGCCCTCGAAGAGCCGATGCGCCAGCTGGCCCACAACGCCGGCATGGACGGCGCGGTGGTCGTGGACGAAGTGCGCCGCGCGGCCCGCGACAAGGGCAGCAACAAGTGGGGCTTCAACGTCCTGAGCGGCGAGCTGACCGACCTGGTGGCGGCGGGTATCATTGACCCCGCCAAGGTGACCCGCTCGGCCGTCGAGAACGCCTGCTCCATCGCCGCGATGATTCTGACCACCGAAGCGCTGGTCACGGACATCCCCGAGAAGGAAAAGGCCGCCGGCGCCCCGCCGATGCCCGAGTACTAAACCGACGACCTATCTGACACCCAACCCCTCTGCCAGGTTCCGACCTGGTAGAGGGGTTTCTTTTTGACTTGCCTCATTTGGTAGATGTGGTATACTCCCCTTTACATTACCGCATCCTGGGGGAGGTACTCATGCGCCGCGCACTGCTTTACCGCCTACTGGTCACCCTGACCCTGGTGTTGAGCCTGGCGAGCGTTGCCCTCGCCGACGGCCCCGTCCACTGGAGCTACGACGGGAAGGAGGGGCCGGAGTTCTGGGGTTCGCTCAGCAAGGACTACGCGCTGTGTGCGACGGGCAAGGAACAGTCGCCCGTGGACATTCCCGCCAACGCCACGACCAACCCGGCCGACCTGACCTTCCGCTACCAGCCCTCCAAACTGAATATCCTCAACAACGGCCATACCGTCCAGGTGGCCTATGACCCTGGCAGCACGTTGACCCTGGACGGCCAGACGTACACCCTGGCCCAGTTCCACTTCCACCTGCCCAGCGAGCACACCGTCGCCGCCCAGGGCTACGACATGGAGCTGCACCTGGTGCACCAGAACGCCCAGGGCGGCCTGGCGGTGGTGGGCATTCTGCTCAAGAGTGGGGCGGAGAACAAGGCGCTGGCGCCGGTATGGGCCAACGCGCCCAAGCAAGAGGCCGCCGTGGCGACCATTCCAGGCGCGACGGTCAATGCCGCCGACTTCCTGCCCGCCACGCGCACCTACTGGCGGTACAACGGCTCGCTGACCACACCGCCATGCAGCGAGGGCGTCAAGTGGCACGTGCTGACGACGCCGGTGGAGGTCTCGCCCGCCCAAATCGCCGCCTACAAGAGTCTCTTCGCGGACGATCACCGCCCCGTGCAGCCGCTGAACGGCCGGAGCTTCCTGCTGGCGTCGCAGGTGGCCGCCGCGCCGCAGGCCATGCCGACCACGGGCGCGGCCCAGCCCGCCCCCGCCTGGGCTGTCCTGGTTCTCCTCGGCCTCGGCTGCCTCGGTTTGGGTCTCGGTGGCTATGGGGCTTATAATAAGAGGCATGGACGCGGAACGCCACCGACAACTGACCGGTGAACTCCAACGGGTCCTGAACCTCCTGATCAGCGAGTATCATCCCGACAGGGTCATCCTGTTCGGCAAACTGTCCCAGCCGTGGACCGCTACTACATTCCAACTCGCTACCCCGATAGCGCGCCGCCGTCACCTCTACAGCAGAGCGATGCCCTGCGAGCGATGACGGCGGCGAACGATTTACTCTACTTTGTGAAAACCAGAGTCTAGCTCAAGCCTACTGATCCAGCGGGGCGGTTTCCCAGCCCTTGAACATGGGTACCTCGCGGTAGACGACGGCCAGCGTCTCGGTCTTGTCGGCCAGGCCCGCCAGTGTGGGGCTGGTGGACACGACGCGGTTGTCCGTGACCGAGCGCCAGGCGCGGAACTGGAGCAGGTGGCCCTGGACGTTGACGTAGGCCGGGGCGGCCAGGACGAGCTGGCTGTTGGCCGGCTGCGTCAACTGGGTCGGCGTGGTCTTGACGCCCTGCTGCGTGTTCAGGGGAACCGACAGACCGGCGGCGCCCACGTTGAACGTGCAGTTCTCGCACTCACCCTTGACGCTCACCGTCACGGGCTGCGCGGGGGCCGGGGCCTGGTAGACGGCGGCCAGGGTCTCGCCCTTGTTGATATAGCCGACCAGGGTCGGGTTGGTGCTGAGAATCTTGTTGTCGGTGACCGAGCGCCAGTGCTTGAACACCAGCGGCTTGCCGTAGGCCCACACGCTGGTGGGCGCGCTCACATTCAGGTAGGCGCCGTAGAGGCCGCCGAAGTTGACCGGCGTCCCGTACCAGCCGCCAATGGGCGCGGCGAAGCGCAGGGGTACGCCCGCCAGTTGAACCACACTTGGCTGCGCGACGCAGCCCACGCACTCGGCGACCGTCTGCACGGGCAGCACGGCATACGACTGTGCCCCCGACTCGGTCTTCCCGTCATCGGCGCGAGCCGACTGAACCGAGCCGACGAGGGTGAGGGCCGCTACGAGGCAGACGACGGCCAACGCCACGCGAAACATCCTGGAAAACACGCTTTTCTCCATCTAGACTTGTGACTGGGTTTGTGAGGTGTCGTACAAAAACGCACCCTGGATAGACCCGCAGCCACCTCGTTTCTTACCAGGAACACCGAGTCACGTCTCGCACACACTTTTTTTGCCCTATGCTGCTAAGTGTTGCTCCGTAATGCTTGCTTTTTGTCTTTGCTCATTGTACAATGGACAGGGACTAGGGGTTAGGGATTAGGGGTAAGAGGCGAGGGGCTAGGAAATAGGGAACCGGGAACAGGGAGTAGGGAGTATGCGGCGTATTGTTTTCTGGACCGTGGGTGTGGCCGTGGCCCTGGCGCTCTACCTGAGCGGCCTGACGGTTCAACTGGTCAGCCCGACCGAGAGCGCGAGCCTGTCGAGAGCGCAGCAGGCGGCGGCCGCGTTCGCCCCCAGCCGCGTCCAGGTCGCGCCCGAAGGCGGCCTGCCCGCGCCGGCGAGCCTCGCCACCTCGACCCCGGCCCCTACCGCCACACCCGAACCCACCGCCACGCCCGAACCCACCGACGAGGCCATCCTGCCGAGCCAGATCGTCGCGCCGGGCGCCGAGCCGGGCCAGTTGTCGCTCCAGGGCTTACCGGGTGACGTGACCAATATCCTCGTCCTCGGCTCCGACCGCCGCTCGACCAGCGACCCGGGCCGCACTGACGTGATGATGCTCGTGTCGGTGGACCGCGTCAACAAGGTCGTGCGCA
>CAZFUK010000651.1:0-3244 GCA_964522005.1 uncultured Anaerolineales bacterium
TCTACTGTTTACTGTCTACTGTTTCCTGACGACCTTTGACCCGCGCGGCGGCTTGTGCTAAGGTTTGGCCGACAGGATGTATATGATAGCCCAACACGGGGTTAGGCACAAGAGAGGACACGTATGGAGAAAGACAAAGTGGTGCGCTGGGGTATTCTCGGCCTCGGCAACATTGCCCGCCAGTTCGCGCGCGACCTGCCGCTGGTTCCGAACGCCCGCCTCGTCGCCGTGGGCTCGCGCACGCAGGCGGGCGCCGACCGCTTTGGCGACGAGTTCGGCGCGCCCCACCGCCACGCGGGCTACGCCGACCTGGCCCACGACCCGGAGGTGGACGCCGTCTACATCGCCACGCCGCATACGCTCCACCACGCGAACGCGCTGCTGTGCCTGGAGGCGGGCAAGGCGGTCCTGGTTGAGAAGCCGTTCGCGGTCAACGCGACTCAAGCGCGGGAAGTCGTCCAGACGGCGCGGGCGCGGGGGTTGTTCGCCATGGAAGCGATGTGGACACGCTTCTTGCCGAGCATCGTTCGGCTGCGCGAGTTGCTGGCGGCGAGGGTCATCGGCGAGGTGCGCATGGTCCAGGCCGACTTCGGGTTTCGGTCGGCGGTCAACCCGACCGGCCGCCTGTTCGACCCGGCCCTGGGCGGCGGGGCGCTGCTCGATGTCGGCATCTATCCCGTGTCGCTGGCCTCGATGCTGCTCGGGACTCCGTCCCGTGTCGTCGGGCTGGCGCACCTGGGCGAGACGGGGGTGGACGAGCAGGCGGGGATGGTGCTGAGCTACTCCGACGGCCAGCTTGCGGTACTATCCACCGCCATCCGCACCACGACGCCGCAGGAGGCGCTCATCCTGGGGACGGAGGGCGCCATCCGCGTGCACTCGCCGTGGTGGCATTCGACGCGCCTGACGCTCTCGCGCCCGAAGCAGAGCGACGAGGTCATTGACGTGCCTATGGAGGGCATCGGCTACCACTACGAAGCGGCCGAGGTGGTCAACGCGGTCCTGGCGGGGCGGACGGAGAGCGAGGTGATGCCCCTGGACGAGACGGTCTCCGTCATGGCGACGCTGGACGAGTTGCGGCGGCAGTGGGGGCTGAGGTATCCGACGGAGGACGGAGGGCTGAAAGCTGATCGCCGATAGCTGAGTGAAAGCAGAGGGCTAAATCATGGACTATGGAAGTGTTCCCGGAATCACAAAACCAATCTCGCGGCTGGTGCAGGGCACGGTGATGGTCAACTCGGCGGAGTGGGAGAGCAGCGCGGCCCTATTGGACGGGGTGTTTGAGTTGGGCTGCACGGCCTTCGACACGGCGCACGTCTACCGAGGCGGCGACAACGAGCGCACGGTGGGGCGCTGGATCCGTGAGCGCGGGCTACGCGAGCGCGTGGTGCTGATTGGCAAGGGGGCGCACCACAACGCCGACCGCAAGCGCGTTACGCCCTTCGACATCACCGCTGACCTCCACGACAGCCTGGCGCGCTTCCAGACAGGCTACATTGACCTGTACCTGCTCCACCGCGACGACCCCTCGGTCCCCGTCGGGCCGATTGTCGAGACGCTCAACGAGCACCACGCCGCCGGGCGCATCCGCGCCTTCGGCGGATCGAACTGGACCCACACGCGGGTGGCGGAAGCGAACGAGTACGCCTACGCCCACAACCTTGTGCCCTTCGCCGCCAGCAGCCCTAACTTCAGCCTGGCCGAGCAGGTGCGGGAGCCGTGGCCGGACTGCATTAGCCTCAGCGGGCCGGCGGGCGAGTCGGCGCGCCAGTGGTACGCCGAGCGGGGGATGGCCCTGTTCACCTGGTCCAGCCTGGCCGGCGGGTTCTTCTCGGGCCGCTTCCGCCGCGACAACCTGGACCAGTTCACGGCCGCCCTCGACAAGACCTGTGTAGACGCCTACGCCTACGAGCAGAACTTCCAGCGGCTGGACCGAGCGGAACAGTTGGGGCGGGAGAAGGGGCTGAGCCTCCCCCAGGTCGCGCTGGCCTATGTTCTGAGTCAGCCGCTCAACATCTTCGCCCTGGTCGGCTGCAACACGCCCGCTGAGTTCCGCGCCAATGCGGAGGCGGCCAGCGTGCGCCTGACACCTGCGGAGATGGCGTGGCTGGACTTGCGAGCGGAGGCTCCATAACAGAATACTCACAGAGTGTGGCACGTAGCTTGCTCCTATCAGCATGGATTACGAGAGGGAACCAAAGGGGGTTCCGTGGCGACCAATCGCCACCAAATCGTAACCATCAAGCGCGACATAGGAGGCAAACACATGCGTACAGTTGTGGGATTGTTCGAGACACGGGATCAGGCTCGCCAGGCCGTGAGCGCCTTGCGGAACGCGGGCTTTATGTCCGAAGACATTAGCGTGGTAATGCGCGACCGTGGGGAAGCGCAGCAGATGGCCCAGGATGTGGGCGCGGGCGACGCGACGGCCGCCGGCGTGGTCGGTGGTGGTCTGCTGGGTGGCCTGGCCGGCTTGCTGGTCGGCATCGGCGCCCTGGCGATTCCGGGGATTGGCCCCCTCATCGCCGCTGGCCCCCTCGCCGCGACGCTGGCGGGTGGCGCGATCGGCGCGGTGACCGGCGGTCTGCTCGGCGCGCTGGTGGATGCCGGCGTGCCCGAGGAAGAGGCCCGCTACTATCAGAGCGGTGTCGAGCGCGGCGGCATTCTGCTGAGCGTGCGCGTGCCTGACGAGCGCGAGCAAGAGGTGCGCCAGCTTCTCCAGCAGTCCGGCATGCAGAATATGGAGTACCATCGCGGTCTGTGGGAGCAGAACCCCAACTACGAGTACGACCCCTACAAGGAAGAGAACGCCGACAAGACGCTGGGCGGCTCGCTGGCCGGTGGCGTCGCGGGCGCGGCTATCGGTACGGCCGTCGCCGGTCCTATCGGTACCGTAGTCGGCGCCGCGATTGGCGGTGCGACGGGCGCGGCGGGCGGCGCGGCGGCGGATACGGCCGAGAAGCAGGCGTCCGGTCAGGGCGACAGCGCGCCTGACAAGACGGTGAGTGGTTCACTGGCGGGCGGCGCGACGGGCGCGGCCATTGGCACGGCGGTGGCCGGCCCGGTGGGCACGGTCATCGGCGGCGCGATTGGCGGCGCGGCCGGTGCGGTCGGCGGTTCGGCGACGGATACCGGCGAGCGGCAGGCCAGTGGTCAGTATGACTCCGGCCAGGCCGACAAGACGGTCGGCGGCGGCACGGCTGGCGCCGTGACCGGTGGCGTTATCGGTGGTATCGTGGGCGGC
>CAZFUK010000652.1:0-3243 GCA_964522005.1 uncultured Anaerolineales bacterium
GTGGGTGAACCGCAAGGACGCCGAAGGCCGCAACATCTTCCAGGGCGGCTTCCTGGGCCTGGACAACATCGGCGTCTTTGACCGCAGCGCCATGCTCCCGACGGGCGGCCACCTGGAGCAGAGCGACGGCACGGCCTGGATGGGCATGTTCAGCCTGAACATGCTGACCATCGCCCTGGAGTTGGCCGCCAACGACCCTGTCTACGAGGACATCGCCGTCAAGTTCTTTGAGCACTTCCTCCTCATCGCCGACGCGATGAACAACCTGGGCGACGAGGGCATCGCCCTGTGGAACGACGAGGATGAGTTTTTCTACGACGTGCTGCACCTGGAGCACGGCGGGGCCTTCCCGCTCAGGGTGCGTTCCATGGTCGGCCTCATCCCGCTGTTCGCCGTCACGACCATTGAGCCGGGTCGGCTTAACACGCTGCCCGAGTTCAAGCGGCGTCTCGAATGGTTCCTGGCGCACCGGCCCCACCTGGCGCAGCTCGTCTCGCGCTGGCAGGAACCGGGCATGGGCGAGCGGCGCTTGCTGGCGATCCTGCGCGGCCACCGCATGAAGCGCGTCCTGCGCCGTATGCTCGACGCGGGCGAGTTCCTCTCGCCCTACGGCGTCCGCGCGCTGTCCAAGTACCACGAGGCGCACCCGTATATCCTTCCCGTGGACGGGATGGAGCACAAGGTGAGCTACCAGCCGGCCGAGTCGGAGACGGGGCTATTCGGCGGCAATTCCAACTGGCGCGGCCCGATCTGGTTCCCGGTCAACTACCTGATCATCGAGGCGCTCCAGCAGTTCCACCACTACTACAGCGACGACTTCCGCGTCGAGCACCCGACGGGTTCCGGCCAGTACGTCTCGCTCAACGAGGTCGCCGACGACCTGTCGCGGCGTCTGGCGCGCATCTTCCTGCGCGACGAGGAAGGCCGACGGCCTGTCTTTGGCGGGCAGGAGACGTTCCAGCGCGACCCCCACTGGCGCGACTACCCGCTCTTCCACGAGTACTTCCACGGTGACAACGGCGCGGGGGTCGGCGCGAGCCACCAGACCGGCTGGACGGGTCTCGTCGCCAAGCTGATTCAGCAGCAGGGCGAGAAGCGCGACCAGGCCGATGTGGACCAGGCTGATGGGGACCAGGCTGACGTGGACCAGCCAGACAGGCTGAGCCTACAACCGGCCTGAGAGAGGAGGGCAGGGTGATTGACTTCGGGCGTGGACTGTGCGACGACCTGGCGGTCGCGGCGACGCGTGAGTGGCTGGTGACGAATGGCGTCGGGGGCTACGCCTCGGGCACGGTGGCCGGCGTGCTGACGCGGCGCTATCATGGCCTGCTCGTGGCGGGGGTACAGCCGCCGGTCGGCCGCCTGCTGCTGCTGACCAAGCTGGATGAGACGGCGGAGTACCAGGGCCACGCCTACCCCCTGTTCGCTAACCGCTGGGCCGGCGGCGTGGTAGAGCCGCTGGGCTTTGTCCACCTCGAACGGTTCCACCTGGAGGGCACCACGCCGGTCTGGACCTTCGCCCTCGGCGATGCCCTCCTGGAGAAGCGGGTCTGGATGCAGCCGGGTCAGAACACGGTGTATATCCGCTACGACCTGCGCCGCGCCAGCGGTCCCCTGCGCCTGACCCTCAAAGCCCTGGTCGCCCATCGCGACCACCACGCCGACACGCGCGGCGAGCCTCGCCTGGAGGTCACGCCCGTCGCGCATGGCCTGCGCGTGTCGGCGTCCCCCGACGCCGCATCCTGCTACGTCCTGAGTGAGCGGGCCGAGGCTCGCCCGGCGTATGAGTGGTACCACGACTTCTTCCTGAGCGTCGAAGACAGTCGCGGCCTCAACGCGCTGGACAACCACCTCTACGCCGGCCAGTTCCAGGCGACGCTGGACGCGGGCCAGTCGCTCACGCTCGTCGCCAGCACCGAGGCGGCGCCCACCCTAGACGGCGAACAGGCGTACCGCGAGCGGCAGGCCTACGAGGCGGCGCTCCTGGCGCGGAGTGGGCACGCGGCGGGGCCGGCCTGGGTCCGGCACCTCGTCCTCGCCGCCGACCAGTTCATCGTGCGCCGCGCCCTGCCGGACCAGCCGGAGGGGCGAACGGTCATCGCCGGCTATCACTGGTTTGGCGACTGGGGCCGCGACACCATGATCGCCCTGCCCGGCCTCACCCTGGCGACGGGCCGCCCGGAAGACGCGGCCACCATCCTGCGCACCTTCGCCCACTTTGTGGACCAGGGTATGCTGCCCAACCGTTTCCCCGACAGCGGCGAGACGCCGGAGTACAACACGGTGGACGCGACGCTGTGGTACTTTGAGGCCATCCGCGCCTACCACGCCCACACCGGCGACGACGGCCTGCTGCGCGACCTGTGGCCCGTCCTCCAGGACATCGTCGCCTGGCACCGCCGTGGGACTCGCTACCGCATTCATGTAGACCCCGCCGACGGGCTGCTCTACTCCGGCGAGCCAGGCGTCCAGCTCACCTGGATGGACGTGAAGATTGGCGACTGGGTGGTCACGCCGCGCACGGGCAAGGCCGTCGAGATCAACGCCCTGTGGTACAACGCGCTGCGCAGCATGGCCGACTTCGCCCGCCGCCTGGGGCAGCCGGCCGCCGACTACGACGCCTGGGCCGCCCAGGTCCAGGCGAGTTTCGCCCGCTTCTTCGACCCGGCGCGAGGCTACTGCTACGACGTGCTGGACGGCCCCGATGGGGACGACGCGGCCCTCCGCCCCAACCAGCTCCTCGCCGTCTCCCTGCCCCACACCGCTCTGGCGCCGGGGGAGGCGCGGGCGGTCGTGGACGCCTGCGCCCGCGACCTGCTCACCTCGCATGGTCTGCGCAGCCTCGCGCCGAGCGATCCGGCTTACATCGGCCGCTATGGCGGTGACCAGCGCCAGCGCGATAGCGCCTATCACCAGGGCACGGTCTGGGCCTGGCTCATCGGCCCTTTCATCAGCGCCCATCTCCGCGTCTACCGTGATCCGGCCCTGGCGCGCTCGTTCCTGGAACCCCTGGGCCGCCACCTGACCGCCCACGGCCTCGGCAGCGTCGCCGAAATCTTCGACGGCGACCCGCCCTTCACCCCGCGTGGCTGCATCGCCCAGGCGTGGAGCGTGGCGGAGGCGCTGCGCGCCTGGCAGGCGCTCGCCCAGGCCGAGCGCGAGACGTAATATCAGACAGACATACACAACAGAATGGAGTAGGACAATGCTGTCATGTCCCTTGTGCCGCCGACCGACCGCCCA
>CAZFUK010000653.1:0-3226 GCA_964522005.1 uncultured Anaerolineales bacterium
GCCTTCTTGAACCTTCTCTCTCATCTATTCTGATGCTACCGGAGCAAGTAGCTTTGTTGCAAGCAGCTAAAACATAATCATCCAGGTAGTACTTCCTCAGCCATAGGCGTAGCCAGAAATTAAAGTTCGGGAAGAGGCGAAGTGGAAACTTTTCCCCAACAAATCCCATAAATCTACTTCTATCTAACTGCCCCCCCTTACTCAATCCCTCCTTCCTTTCTCCTCTCCCCACCCCTACTGGCCCGTCAAAATGGACTGGACTTCCTGAACGCGATAGCCGTAGTCCACAACCTGGGTGATGGGCGGCAAGGCCTGGGGCGGACCGCCGTTGACGCGATACTCGGCGTCGAAGGTCACCGCCAGGCGAACGGGGAAGCCGTCGGGGTAGCCCAGCGACGAGGTCTCGTAGGTATGGCGGATGTCGGACTCGGCCGGATGAGGTTTGCCCAGGGAGGTCGTCACCAGGGACTGGCCGTCGCCGAAGTCCCACCTATAGCGGCTCGGCCACAGGCGCACTGAGACCGAGAAGGAGGTCCCGCGGCGGCGCGGGTCGTCGGCGGGCACGGCCGTGATGGGCACATCGTCGCCGATCTCAGGCGGCACGTGAACGGTGCGCGTTACACCGAAGGGTCGCCCGTCGTAGCCGTCCACCCAGAACCAGCCCGGCAGATGGACAAGGCCCAAGGCGGGGTTGACCCGCAGCTGCAGGTCGGGCAGCCGCACGTGACCCAGGGCGTAGAGGGCGACCTCGCGGGGATCGGTGCTATCGCCGTCGCCCAAGGGGCGGGGTGAGGTCGAGGACGGCATGGGTTCCAGACGCACCGCGCTGTTCTGGGGCGACTGGGGGATCCAGATCACGCCGCTGTACTGGTCGTCAACGTAGAGGAGGTAGGGGGTCTCGCCAGGGTGGGCGGCCAGGTCGTTCTGCCAGCCGCTGAGGCTCGCGTCGCCGATGGGCGGCGGGGTCAGATACACCAGGTGGCCGTCGATGGTCTGGCGGTACATGCCCGTCGGGTCGGACCAGTAGCGTTCCTGCGGGCCGGTGTTCGCTGGCTGAACCGAACCGCCCGATCCATCCGTGCTAACGACCATAGTAGCGGGCGTGTCATCACTGGTCCGTGGGTGAGGGCTGGGTCGGCTGTCGCCGAGCGTGTCACTGTGGATGGAGATCTGAACATAGACACCGTCTCGGCGGCTCTCAACGCGGGTCTGAACGTTGAGATGATCGCGGTTGGAATGCAGTTGCGGCCGATCGTTATCGGGACCATCTGCGTAGGCCCGCCCTGGGACAGCGATGATCGCAAGCACAGCGAGCAGTACTGGCGTCAGCAAGACAATCACACGGTTAGTCATGACGCGCCGCCTCTACGACCTTCCATTCGCCGTCGATCTTTCTGAGGGTGAAGGACAGCTTCTCGACGGTCGGTGGCGCTGTCGTCTTGAACTCGGCTTTCGTGACAGGGTCGACATACACACTCTTGTTGAGGTACTCGTCGGCCACCACCGCTTCGTCGGGCGTCACCTTCGCCAGGGCAATGCGATGCTCCACGTCGACCTTAGCGGCTTTGCCCTTGGCCTTGAGCTCCTCGACCTGCTGCTGAGCCTGGGCCAACTCGCGTCCGGCCGTCACCTCAGGCAACCGCGAGGTATCGAGGGATAGGTTGGCCTCGGTCAGCACGTCCCAATAGCGGAGATACGCCGCCTGGACCTCGCGCTCGAGCGGCGAGTCCGCCAGACGCAGACCACCTGGGAGGGTCGGCGTGACCCCTGGCATCGGTGTCGCGGCCGATGACGCCGATGCGGACGTGGCTACTGCCGTAGCCGCCAGCGAAGGTTGAGGTGGTGGCGCGAATGTGGGCACCACGGCTGCTAGGGGCCGGGCCGGCTCGACCGTCACACTCTGGCGAAAGCGGCGGTCGAGGGCGAAGGCCACCAGCAGCCCGAGGAGCACCACCCCCAGGATGCCCGCTGCGACCATCCACGGGGACAGCTTGCGTGGGTCGTTGTCAGTCGTCTTGTGTGTCACATCCTGCTCATCCATGGCTGCCTCCTACCGCTCCCCGCGCTCGATGCCGTGACGTACCTCGGCGATGGCCGTGGCTGACACCCGCGCCGTCTCGATGCCGACTAGCCGCAGGAAACCCGTCGGCACGTCCCGCGCCACGTCCACCTCAACGGCCTGCCGTCCCGCGTGCAGCGACCCTGTCAACCGCCCTGGCTGCAGCGCCAGGTAGTCTGCGGCAGCACTGTAGGCCACGTCGGGGTCGAGAACGACCTGCTGGCCGAAGCTGTCGCGGTAGACCCGCTCGTCGATCTGCATCGCCCCCGCCCGCGCCGCTGCATCGGCCACGTTCTGCAGCTCGCGGCGCGCCCCGAACACCAGCCCGCCGTCAAGGCTCACTCCCACCACCGCCAGGAAGAAGGGCAGCATGAGGGCCACCCACACAATGGCCTGCCCCGCGTCCTCTCGACCGAACTGGGCGAGCCGCTGCCGTAGCCACCACATTGGCTGTTTCATGGCGACCCTCCTGGCCCCCAGCGCGAGCGATACAGGTCGACGCGCTCGACGTGCTCGGCGGCGACATCGGCGTGGACCCAGCCCATCAGAGGTAGATCGTCCAGCGAGACGCGGTAGCCCGCCGCGGCGCGAACTGCACCACCGCGCTCCAGGGCGCCCGGGTCGACGGCCAGCGTCAGCGTGCCGTTGGTCAGGCCGTAGCCGACGCCCACCGCCCGCCCCGCCGCCAGGCCTTGCTCGGCGGCTTCCCCGGGCGACTGGGCCAGCGCCGCAACCCGCGCCGCCTCGCGCGCCACGGCGCTCACGCTCATCCGGGCCTGGATCACGCGGCCCACACCCACGACGCCCAGCGCCAGGAGGAGCAGCAGGGGCAGGACCAGGGCGACCTCGACCAGCGCCGAGCCCCGCTGGTCAGCCAGCCAACGCCTAAGGCAGGCGGCCACGGCGGAAGTGCTCCTTGGTCATGGCCGCTTGGGCATGCAGAGGCAGCGAGGCGTCGCCGACCCAGGGCAGGATGAGGCGCAGCCGCCCCTGGGTCTCCACCATCACCACCTCCCCGTCCTCCGCGCCCCGCACGCTGACGGCCTCGGCGCTCGGGCCCAGCCCGGCTCGTAACAGCGCCTGGGCGTGGGCGACTCCTTCACCGACCGTACGGTCCTCGGCCGCCGCCACCCGCGCCCCATCCTGCGCCGCGGCCAGAACGACGTT
>CAZFUK010000654.1:0-2677 GCA_964522005.1 uncultured Anaerolineales bacterium
AGCGTCGGGGCGGGCAGGGTCAGCGCCAGCTCGTCCAGGGCCTGCTGCCAGAGAACGGCGGCGGGGCTGGCGGGTTCGGGTTCGGGCGCGGGCGGTTCGACGGGCCCGGCGTAGGGCTGCCAGTATTCGGGGCTGGCCGGCGCGGGCGGGAGGTAGTCGCACCAGCGGTGTTGGCGTTCGGTGTTGTGGCTCAGGGTGGACAGGCGGCGCAACTCGGAGGCCAGCCAGGCCGGGCCGAGGGGACGGTCGGGGACGCGCTGGTTCCACAGCCGCCAGTAGTCCAGGAGGTCGTCCACCTCGTCGCGCCAGGCCGGGCGGGCCAGGATGCGCTCGGCAATGGGGTGCAGGTACTCGCCCGCGACGCCGCAGGCTTCCCACTCGGCCAGGAGCGTGTCAGCATCGGTCGGCTCGGCGGTGTCAGTTGGGGCCGATGTAAATCTTTTACCGTTTGGTAAATCTTTTACCCCGATTTCTGTTGTTGTGTTATCAAGCTCTTTGTCAGGCGTAGACTCTGGGAACACAACAACAACAGATTCGGGTAAAGATTTTTGCGTTTTTGGTAAAACTTTTACCTGTTCAGCAAAAGATTTACATGGGCCGTGGATACTCTCGATGACAGACCGGTTGGAGCCGTCGCCGTACAGGATGTCTACCTGCTGGGTGTCGTACTGGCTTGGCTCAGGTCGGATGTAAATCTCGCCTTTGGCGACGAGCCGATCCTGGACATCACACACGCCCTGGCGTGTGAGACCCGTCTTGGTAACGAGCGTTTTGATGGACGGACACGCCCCGGTGCCGTCGTCGCGGGCGTAGTCGGCATAACAGAGCATGACCAGCTTCTCGCTGCCTTTGGCCCTGGAAAACTCCCAAACCTTCGCGGTCGCTTTGGCGCTCATGGCTTACTTTCCATCCGCCATTAGCCCTAGCTCGGCGAGGGCCTCGGCCAACGGCAGGAGGTGGCCGTCCTCAGTCACGACATAGAAGGTGTGGCGGGCGCGGGCCGCCATACCGCGCCGGTCGCGCAGGGGGACGGCCAGCCGCTTACAGAGCCAGGTCAGCATGAGCGCCACGGTGTCCATACTACTTCCCTTTCAGTCGTCGCAGTTCGGCGCGCGCCCAGGCGCGCCGGCCGTCGTTGGTGCGCGGGTTGGAGGATCACAGTAGCGCCTCCTGCCGCAAAGTCCCCGCAGGCGGGGCCTGGGCCTGCTGGGCCAGCTTCCGCCCGTCGCGGGCGCTCATGCGCCCAAACACGAGGCGAGCGGGTTCGGGGGCAGGGGCTAGGGGCTTGGGGTTAGGGGCTAGTTCCTGACCCCTGGCCCTTGGTCCCTGTTCATCGAAGGCGGCCAGCTTGGCCTGGTGGATCTTCATCGTGCCGATGTGGGACGCGAGCGCGTCGTGGCTCGGATACGTGAGGCTCAGCCAGCCAGCGGTGGCCGATGACGCGGCGGTGATGCGTCGAATGACGCCGTACTCGTCAATGTCCTGGACCTGCTGATAGGTCATCAGCCCCGGCGTGTCCAGGGGGTAGTCGAGCGTCAACGTGGCCGTGCGCGGGTCGAAGTGGTCGGCGGGCCAGCGGGGCGGGTTCACAGCGTCGCTCCTGCCGTCGCCAGCGCGGCCCGCAGGCCCTCGGCGCGGGCGGTCAGGGCCTGGTGCAGCGTGTCGCGGTCCATCTCGTAGACCTCGGCGGCCAGTAGCTCCAGGTTCTCGGTGTGATCTTCGAGGAGGGCGCGCAGGTCGGTCAGCGGGTTGGCCTTCTCGGTCAACCGCAGGGCGCGGGCCTTGCCTTCGGCGCGGCGGACGTAGCCCGCTCTCTCCATCTGTTTGAGGTTGTAGCTGATGACGGAGGACGAGGTGACGCCGGTCGCCTCCATAATCTCGCGTGTGGTCGGGACCATGTGGCGGCGCATCAGGTAGTCGCGGACGCACTCCAGGATGCGCACCTGGGTCTCGGATAGCTCGTTAGGCGTTGTCATGGATAGCCTCCTCCAGGACCCGGATCGTCTCCTGCATGACCTGGTCGGCCTCGCGGTAGGCGTCGCGCAGGGCGTCGCGTTGGCGGTGGAGGCGGTTCAGGGCGTGGCGGTGTAACACGACGCTCGGATGGGAGACTATGCGGTGTGCATATTCCACCGCGTCCAGCCCGGCGCACATGGGTTCGACCAGGCGGTAGAGGGCGCGCTGGGCCTGCTCCAGACGGACGCGCTGGTCGGTAGGGGCCGCAGGGCGACGGGGCAGGGGCAGGCGATACCTCAAGGCGGACAGGAGAGTGCTGGTCATATGGCATCCTTGCTGGGCCGGGTCACGGCCCCTTTGAGCGCCGGGCGGTTTTCGACGGTGGCATACACGGGCGGGGTGGCAGGCTCGCAGCGGGGGTCAATGGGGCGCACGGGGCCAGCGAGCCGCGTCGCCAACTCTTCGGCGCGGGTGTAGACGCGCCAGTAGGCGTCGAAGGGGAGCGGGGTCAGGAGTTGGAAGCGCAGCCGCCGAAGCTCGTCGCGCAGCTGGGTGCGAGTCTCAGGGGTGAGAGGCTGGGGATTGACGCCCTCGCCTGATTGTGGTACACTGGGGCCAGTCGGCATAGCAACGCTCCTTACTCCTTGCTGTGCTGTGAGGCTCCACCCAGCGGCGGCGGGTGGGGCCTCTGCTATTGGCTGATGTCGCGCACGACCTGGAC
>CAZFUK010000654.1:2687-3224 GCA_964522005.1 uncultured Anaerolineales bacterium
ACCTGGACGCCGCGTGACTCGCGCGGCGTGACCTTCAGGATGCCCAGGCCAGCCAGCTTGCGATAGCGCAGCCGAATGGCCTGGTGGCTCCGGCTGACCTGGTGGGCGACGGCGTGCAGCGTGGGGGGGCGCTGGTACTGCTGGATGTGTTCCTGGATGTAGGCGACGATGGCGCGGTCCACATCATCCACCTCGGCGGCGTGCGGCACAATTCCCCCCACGAGGTCACGTCACGAACTGCTGACTTGCAATTTTCCAAAGCCGTTGTATAATGAAAAATGAAAACCCGTACCGATGCCGAGACAGGCGCGGCGGCCTTGCCCTACCAGGCATGGATACCGGAGCTTGTCTCAACGGCGGTTACTAGAGCCGCCGGGCTGACTTATGGAGTTTTTGGGGACACTCGCGGTAGGGCGGCCACCCTATGACCCGCGAGTGTTTGCTTGTTCTATGACTTTACCCCGAAAGTGTATAGAATAGTTGGAGGCATTTGTCAACCCTCCAACCGTGATATGCCGTCCGTGCGGCGT
This sequence comes from uncultured Anaerolineales bacterium, assembly GCA_964522005.1. Classification (GTDB taxonomy): domain Bacteria; phylum Chloroflexota; class Anaerolineae; order Epilineales; family JAHCIE01; genus JAHCIE01. Next base: position 3,218 of record CAZFUK010000654.1, read on the forward strand.
GGAGACT
>CAZFUK010000655.1:0-3223 GCA_964522005.1 uncultured Anaerolineales bacterium
GAGGGACCGGTAAGCCGCTGGCGGTGTTGGCCCAGATGTCGGTGGGCGACCTGTACACCCGACGGCTGAGTGAAAGCGTGCCGGTGCTGGACGTGCGGGAGGCGAGCGAGTGGGCGGCGGGGCGTATCCCAGGCGCGCTGAACCGCTCCTACCGCGAACTCGGGGCGCGCGGCGTGGCGCTGCCCTTCGAGCCAGACCGCCCGCTGGCAGTGGTATGCGCGGGCGGCGTGCGCAGTAGCCTGGCGGCGAGCCTGCTACTACGGGCGGGGTATGTCCAGACCATCAATGTCGTGGAGGGGACGGACGGGTGGCGGCGGGCGGGCTTGCCGCTAGAGCGTTAGGTCAAGCAGACGGCGAGGTCACTGCCGAGGGCGGTCCAGTCACCACGAGCGGCGAAGAGTTGGGCGCGATACCAGCGGGCCAGGCGGTGCTCCGGTTCGAGGCGCAGGCACTCCGTCAGGTCGGCCAGCGCCGCGTCCTCATCGCCGAGGGCCATGTGGCTGCACGCCCGCACCAGCCAGACATCCGGCTCGCCGTCGAGCCAGATGAGCGCTTCAGTCGCGTCGTGGATCGCCGCCTCGTGCTGCGCCAGCATGGCATGGGCGCGGGCGCGGCCGAGGTAGGCCAGGGGGCGCTCCGCGTCCAACGCCAGCGACTCGTCAAAGTCGCTGACAGCGTGGGCCGCGTCGTCCAGGTGCAGGCGGGCCGAGCCGCGCAACTGGTAGGCTGAGGCGATGGGTTCATGGGCCAGCACACGCGAGGCATCCTTCTCCGCCGCCGCGTAGTGGCCCTGCGCGAAGTGGACCACGGCCCGCGCCAGGTAGAGTTCCAGGCTGCGGTGTCCCAGCCGTTCGGCAGTGTCATAGTCCAGACAGGCGGCGGCGTAGTCGCCCAGGTTGGCGAACTGCGCGGCCCGGCCGGCGTACAGGTACGCGCCGCCCGGCTGCACGCCGATGGCCTCGGTGTACCACAGGATGGCGGCTTCCGCGTCGCCGCTGTGCGCGTTGAGCCGCGCCTGGAGGGCCAGGTAGTCGGCTTCGGCGGGCGCGAGGCGGAGCACGGCGTCGGCGTCGGCCTGGGCCTGGGTGATGTTACCGAGCCGCAGATAGCTCAGGGCACGATTGTAGAGCGCGAGGGCCAGGTTAGGCTCCAGCTTGAGGGCGCGGGTGCAGTCAGAGACGGCGGCGCTATAGTTCTCAAGGTTGAGGTGGGCAATCGCCCGACCGACGTAGCCCGACGCGAATAGACCGTCGCGTTGGAGCAGCAGGCTGAACTCCATGAGGGCCTGCTCATAGTCTCCGTCTTCAAGGTAGGCGCAGCCGCGTTGAAAGCTCTCCTCGAGGCTGTTATGCTGGGTGGTCAAATCACCCCAGAGCATCGTCATAGTCCCTCCCAATCCGTAAGCGTAACCCCTTCCAAACACTCAAAAAGATAGTAACGACGATACTAACTACCGTAATCCGGCCCGCTTTCCCAACCGCGCAAGGTGAAGGCCAGGAGTTGATGTATGGGCGTAAAGCAAGACTTAAGCCAGCCGCCGATGATCCGCCTCGAAAGATTGGTCAAGGTTTATCAAGAAGGCAGCCGTTCGCATACCGTGCTGGAGGAAGTGAGCGCTGAGTTCGCGCCGGGCGAGTTTGTCGTCCTACTCGGCAAGAGCGGGTCGGGCAAGAGCACGTTGCTCAACCTGGTCAGCGGCATTGACGCCCCCACCAGCGGCGACATCTGGGTCAACGGCGCCCCCATCACCCGCATGAGCGAGCGCGACCGCACCCTGTTCCGCCGCAAGTACATCGGGTTCGTCTTCCAGTTCTTCAACCTCATCCCCACGCTCACCGTGGCCGAGAACGTCCTGCTGCCGGTGGAACTGGCGGGGCTGGGCGAGGCGGGCCGAGAGCGTGGCCTGCACCTGCTGGAGCGCGTCGGGCTGGGTGACCGGCTCAAGACGTTCCCCGACCGCCTGTCCGGCGGTGAGCAGCAGCGCGTGGCGATTGCGCGCGCCCTGGCCCACGACCCGCTGCTGATTCTGGCCGACGAGCCGACCGGCAACCTGGACGAGGACACGGGGAGGCAGGTGCTGGCCCTGCTGGACGAGCTGACGCGCGAAGTGGGCAAGAGCCTGCTCATGGCGACGCACAGCGCCGAAGTCGTCGGGCTGGCCGACCGCGTGTACCGCGTGCGCCACGGCAAACTGATACAGGAAGCCATTGAGTTCCACGGCGAGTTGGGGGATTAAGTCTATGCCATCGAGCTTATTGCGCGTGGGCTGGCGCTACTGGACGCGGCGCGTGTGGCAGAGCGGCCTCGCCATCCTCGGCATCGCGCTGGGCGTGGCCGTCGTCGTCGCCATTGACCTCGCCAACGGCAGCGCCCGCCGCGCCTTCGCCCTGTCCACCGAGGCGGTCTCCGGCCGCGCCACCCACCAGGTCGTCGGCGGACCGCTCGGCCTGGACGAAGCCGTCTACCGTCAACTCCGCCTGGACCTGGGGGTCCGCCAGTCGGCGCCCATCGTCGAGGGCTATGCCACGGCGGTCAGCCTGGAGCGCCAGCCGTTGCGCGTCCTGGGCGTGGACCTCTTCGCCGAGGCGCCCTTCCGCTCCTACCTGACGACCCAGGACGCCGCCGCCACGGGTGACCTGTCGCGCTTCCTGGTCCAGCCCGGCGCGGTCCTGGTCAGCGAGGGCTTCGCCCAGGCGCGCGGCCTCAAGCCGGGAGATAGCATCAGCCTGCGCGTCGGCGGGACGCGCAAGACGGTGACCATCGTCGGGCTGCTGCGGCCCTCGGACAGCACGAGCCAGCGCGCGCTGGATGGCCTGCTGCTGACCGACATCAGCACCGCCCAGGAGACGCTGGACATGGTGGGCCGGCTGAGCCACATTGACCTGCTCGGCCAGACCGCCAACGGCGAGACCCGCTTCGCCACCCCAAGCGGCTCGCTGAGCGTGGCCGAAGTGGCGGCCGCGTTACCGGAGGGGGTGCGGGTGGTGCGGGCCGAGGCGCGCAGCCAGGCCATCGAGCAGTTGACCTCCGCCTTCGAACTCAACCTGACCGCGCTGAGCCTGCTGGCTCTGGTGGTCGGCATGTTTCTGATCTACAACACCATGACCTTCTCGGTCATCCAGCGCCGGCCCGTGCTCGGCACGTTGCGCGCCCTGGGCGTCACCGCCGAGGAGATCGGGCGCGCCATCTTCCTGGAAGCGGTCGTCCTGAGCCTGGTGGGCGG
>CAZFUK010000656.1:0-3221 GCA_964522005.1 uncultured Anaerolineales bacterium
ACGCCAACGTCGGTCAACCCTCACCGAGTATATTGTATCGGTCGGTTAGATGAGTAAGTTGATAGATCTGCACACCCATAGTACGGCCTCGGATGGCGTCCTGTCGCCCACGGACCTGGTGAAGCACGCGGCGGCCCTGGGCGTCCGCGTCCTGGCCCTGACCGACCACGACACCACCGACGGTGTGACCGAAGCGCAGCGGGCCGCCGACCGTTTGGGGGTCGAGTTCATTCCCGGCATCGAGATCAATACCGACTATCAGGACAGCAGCCTGGACGTGCTCGGCTACTGGGTCCCGACGGAGCCGGGGCCGTTCCAGACGCGTCTGGCCGAGTTGCGCGACGCCCGCGAGACGCGCGGCCAGCGCATGGTCGAGAAGCTGAACCGGCTGGGGCTGCCGGTGCGTTGGGAGCGGGTCCGCGAACTGGCGCAGGGCGCGGTGGGGCGGCCCCACGTGGCGCGGGCGATGGTCGAAGCGGGCTATGTGGGGTCAATCAACGAAGCCTTTGACCTCTACATCGGCTATGGTCGGCCCGCCTACGCACCCCGTACCCGCCTGACGGCGTTTGAGGCTGTCCAGTTCATCCGCGCCCACGGCGGCGTGCCCGTCATGGCCCACCCCATCCCGTCCCACGCGCAGCACCTCGACCCCTTCCACCTGGAGGAGCTACTGCCCCGGCTCAAAGAGGCCGGGCTGGTGGGTATGGATGTCTACTACGGAACGTACACGTCGGACACCGTTCAGCGGCTGCTGGCCCTGGCCCGCCGCTTCGACCTCGTCCCGGCCGGCGGCAGCGACTTCCACGGCCCCGACATGGGCGCGCCGTTGGGCAGCACAGGCGTGCCGCCTGCAAGCGTCGAGCGGCTGCGGGGGGCGCGGGGGCGGTAAGATAATGACGCGCTGCGTCTCAAACTAGAAGGCGCCGGGGCCGCTGAGAGAGCCTGAACTTGACGCTCGCGCGGCCCCGTTTTATCATTTGGCCCGGCCCAACGTCGAGCGCGTGGGCCGTCTTTTTTGCCTGGACGCTGACCAAACTTTTGCTTTAAGAGTATCGAGAGTTTTAGATGTTCCAGCGGTTAGTGCGGTGGGTGGTTCCTGGCGGCATCCACTACCCCGAATCCCATCGCCGCCTGCGCCTGTTCTGGGTGGACGGCGTGCTGTGGAATGTGGGCGAGTCGTTTGTCATCGCCTACTCGACGCTCTACGCCCTGGTGCTGGGCGCGACGACGGCCCAGGTGGGCCAGCTTACCTCCATCAGCAACCTGCTGGGCGCGCTGGCCCTCATTCCGGGGGCGCGTGTCTCCGAAGCCTGGGGCCAGCGCAAGAAGCTGGTGCTCATCTTCGGCGGCGTGGGCGCGCGGCTCCCCTTGCTGCTGCTGGCCGGCGTGCCCTTCATCTTTCAGGGCGTGAGCGCTGTCTACGCCGTCATGGCCCTGCTGGCCCTGCGAACCTTCTGCGACAACTTCGCCAAACCTGCCGCGACCTCGCTGACGGCCGACTTTGTCCCGCTGCGATTGCGAGGCCGCTACTTCTCGTCGCGGAACTTCGCCATGGGCGTCGTCGCGCTGTTGACGGTGCCCCTGGCCGGCTTCTTGATACGCGGGTTGGGGGAACGCTCCGGCTACCAGCTCGGGTTCTTTGTCTGCTTTGTCGCCGCCGCCCTCAGCGCGGTGGCCTACTCCATGATTCAGGAGCCGCCCCCGCCGCCCCCCGTGCCCCGCCTGGGTGCGCGGGCCTTGGTGAGCCAGATGCTCGCCCGGCGGCCGTTTGTCGCCTTCACCGTGACGGCGTTTCTGTGGAGCCTGGCGCTGGCGATGGCCGGCCCGTTTTTCAGCGTGTTCATGGTGCGCGACCTGGGCATGAACGCGGCGACCATCGGCATCGTCACCGCCATCACCAACTTCACCAGCCTCATCGGCCAGCGTTGGTGGGGGATGAAGTACGGCCAACTGGGCGACATGGGCATCTTTCGCATCACGGGCCTGATCATCCCGGTCTTGCCCTTTGCCTGGTCCATCGCCTTCGCGCCCTGGCACGTTGGCCTGATCAACTTCATCGGCGGGCTGGCCTGGTCGGGCTACAACCTCGCAACGTTCAACCTGCTGCTGTCCCTGACGCCCGACCAGGGCCGCGAGCGGTATGTGGCCGTGTATCAGACCTCGGTGTTCCTAGCGGCGTGTATCGCGCCGCTGCTGGGCGCCTGGCTGTCGGACGTGCTCGGCTTTCGGCTCCTGTTTGCCCTGTCGGGGGCGGGCCGCCTGCTGGCGACTGTCCTGTTTTTCCGCTTGATCGCGCGGCGGTCGAGCGACCGAGAAAGGAGGCCAAGTGCAGCGCATTCTAGCCATTGAGACGTCGTGTGACGAGACGGCGGCGGCGGTTATTGAGGATGGCCGGCGGGTCCTGTCCAACGTTGTCGCCTCGCAAGAGGCCATCCACGCGGCGTATGGCGGCGTCTTCCCGGAAGTGGCGTCGCGCCAGCACATCCTGGCGATTATTCCCGTGGTGGAAGAGGCGTTGACCAAAGCGAATATGGGGTGGCGAGACCTGGCGGCGCTGGCCGTGACCTACGGACCGGGGCTGGCCGGGTCGCTCCTGGTGGGTGTCAATACCGCCAAGGCGTTGGCCCTGGCGCGGGGTCTGCCCCTGGTCGGCGTCAACCACCTGGAAGGCCACATCTACGCCAACTGGCTGCGTGTCCCGCCCAACGAGGCCAAGGACGATCCCAGGTTCCCCGTGGTGTGCCTGATTGTGTCGGGCGGCCACACCGACCTGATTCTGATGACGGGCCACGGCGAGTTCCGCAGCCTGGGCAGCACGCTTGACGACGCGGCGGGTGAGGCCTTCGACAAGGTCGCCCGTATGCTCGACCTGGGGTACCCCGGTGGGCCGGCGATTCAGAAGGCGGCTCAGGCCGGCGACCCGAAGGCCGTCAGCCTGCCGCGCGCCTGGCTGCCCGGCACGTATGGCTTCAGCTTCTCAGGGTTGAAAACGTCGGTGCTGCGGCTGACGCGGGACTATGCCGAGCGGGGGGAGACGGTCCCCGTGGCGGATGTGGCGGCGGCATTCCAGGCGGCGGTGGTGGATGTCCTGGTCACCAAGACGCTCCAGGCCGCCGACGAGTACGACGCGACGGAGGTGCTGCTGGCCGGTGGGGTAGCGGCCAATACCGCGTTGCGCGCGGCCATCACCGAGCAGTCGGACCGCCCGGTGCGCTATCCGC
>CAZFUK010000657.1:0-3217 GCA_964522005.1 uncultured Anaerolineales bacterium
TGTTCCCGCCGACCTCCAGGCGGCCATCTTCGAGCCGCTCCGCCCTCAGAATAGCATCCCTGGCAGCCGGGTAGACCTGACCATCGCGCGGGGGCTGGCCTCGGCCCACGGCGGCGCGCTGGAGTTCGCGAGCCAGGCCGACCAGGGCAACACCTTTACGCTGATTCTACCGGCCCTCGCGGAGCAGGACATTCCCGCCGGGAGCTAAGCCCATGCCGCGTCACCGCCCGACCCTGAATGTACTCCTGACCCTGCGCTTCACTCCGGCCCAGCTCGACAAGCTGCGGGCCGTCTCGCCGCGCCTGCACATCCAGCAGCGCACGGTCCGCCAGGGTATGGCGCTGGCCGATGTCCTGGACCCCCACGTCCATATCCTCTACGCCGCCGCCGCCGACTTTCCCCTGTCCGCCGTGCCCCACCTCCGCTGGGTCCAACTACACAGCGCGGGCGTCGAGCACATCATGGACACCGAGGTCTGGCGGGGCGACCTGCCCATCACCAGCCTGAACGGCATCCACGCTGTGCCCATCGCCGAGTATGTGCTGGCCCTGCTGCTGGCGTTCGCGCACCGCGTGCCGCGCATGCTGGACTACCAGCACCGCGCCGAGTGGGCCGGCGAGCGCTGGGCGACGTTCGTGCCGTTGGAGCTGCGCGGCAAGACGCTGGGGCTGGTGGGTTACGGGGCGATTGGCCGCGAGGTGGCACGGCTGGGCGCGGCGTTCGGGATGCGCATCCTGGCGACGAAGCGCACCGCCAGCGACCCGCGCTACACGGGCTGGCAGCAGGCGGGTGTGGGCGACCCGGAGGGCCGGCTGCCCGAACGCTTCTATCCTCCTGAGGAGTTGGCCGCCCTGCTGGCCGCGTCGGACTACGTCGTGGTCACGACGCCGCTGACCGATGAAACCGAGGGGCTGCTGGGCGCAGCCGAACTCGCCGCCATGAAGCGGTCGGCCTTCCTGGTCAACGTTGGGCGCGGCGCGGTGATTGACCAGGCCGCCCTGGTGCAGGCGTTGCAGACGGGCCGGCTGGCCGGGGCCGGGCTGGACGTGTTTGACCCGGAGCCGCTGCCCCCCGACAGCCCGCTGTGGGGCATGGACAATGTCATTCTCTCGCCCCACATCTCCGGCTTTACCCCCCGCTACGACGACTGGGCGACGGACCTGTTCGCCGAGAACCTGCGCCGTTTCCTGGACGATGACCCCCTGATCAACCTGGTGGACCGGGCACGCGGCTATTAATCGTCAACAGACCTGACAGGTTTTCAAAACCTGTCAGGTCTTCGGATCGCACAGGTCTTCGGATAGTCAGCCTTGTAGGGAGGCGCAAGTGCGTGTGGTCGTACAGCGGGTGAGTGAGGCGTCGGTGACGGTTGAGGGCGAGGTGGTCGGCGCGATTGGGCACGGGCTACTGGCCCTGGTGGGTGTGCACGAGGGCGACACCCGCGCCGAGGCGGACTGGTTGGCGGCCAAGATCGCTCAGTTGCGCATCTTCGCGGACGCCGAAGGCCGCTTCAACCTGTCCCTGCTGGATGTGGGCGGCGCGGCGCTCGTCGTCAGCCAGTTCACCCTGTATGGCGATGCCCGCAAAGGCCGTCGTCCCGACTTTATCCAGGCAGCCCGCCCGGAAGTCGCGGAGCCACTCGTAGCCTACCTGGTGGAGCAGCTGCGGGCCGCCGGCATCCCCACCGCGACCGGGCGGTTCGGTGCGCACATGGCGGTGCGGCTGACCAACGATGGGCCGGTGACGCTGATTCTCGAACGCGGGGTAGAATCTTGACAAAATCCTCACCCGGCGTGAAGATAGCGTAATATTCGGCCCGTGAAAAGCGTATATACTGTAGCTAATACCCCCAGACAAGACAGTTCAATTTGTATTGGGTTTCACAGACGAGGCAGCGCCGTGGCCTCCCAAGTCAGGAGGGAAAGTTATGGGTTGGAAGCCGTCCCAGGTCGTCTCCATTATCATGAATTACGCGCACAATGGCGTCGCGTATTGCCCGCACGACCACTCGCCACTCATCGTGGTCCCCCGCCCGCTCCCCGGTTCGCGTCACACCATCACCATTCACATCTGCCCAATGTGTGGGAACGATACGAGTTCCGCTGTTCCGGCCGTCGGCTCCGCCTCCGCCTGAGCCTCACCCCCCGCTCACCCAATCTGAATACCGCTACGCGGCCTGTCTGCATCACGCGTAGCGGTATTCCTTTGCCCCTACTCGCTCCCACCGCCATCGCCACCCCCTGCGTCGCCGCTGTCAAACCCGCCGCTGTCGCCACCTCCGAGGTCGCCACCGTCAAACCCGCCACTGTCACTTCCCGAGTCGAAGGACGAGTCGAAACTGGAGTCGAAGCCGTCCAGCCCGCTGTCCAGCGCGTCGAAGGCGCCCAGGTCGAGTTCGGCCCCCCCATCGCTGTCCAGGCCCCCCTCAAACCCACTCAGCGAAAAGTCGAGACCCCCGGCGTCGGTTGTGCTGTCGGGTGTCGGGCTATCGTCGTCTCCGCCGTAAAAGTCGCCGCCATCGTCGGCGGGCGGGTTCTCGCGGAGAGCCTGGGACAGACGGCCGAAGTAGGGGCGCAGGTCGTCGGCCAGGAAGAGCGCGCTGCCCAGGCTGACGGTGAGCAGAGCGGCCTGGGCGGGGTCGGTATCCAGCAGGCCGGGCAGGGTGTGGGCCTGGGCCAGGCTCTCGGACAGCCGACTGTGAACCGTCTGGCCCAGCGGTGTCACCCGGTAGCGCGTCGTGGGGAAGACCCACAGCGTCCTTGTCTGGTAGGCCTCCACCAGGCCGCGCTGCACCAGGGCGGGCAAGACATAATCGCTGCGGAACTTCTTGAGGCCCGCGCCCAGGCGCCGCGTCGCCTGCCGCACCAGGTCCGGCAGGGCCAGGCCGCCGCCCGCGCCATCATCGCGGAGTAAGTCGGCCACCAGGCGGTAATGCGGCACGTCGCCCACCGTCTGGTCGGCGTCGGGCGCGAGGTAGTACACCGGCGTGGGGCGCTGGAACAAGCCTTGCCGGCGGGATTCGGTGGTCACCCGCACCAGGCGGCGGGCCATGAACTCCATGAGCGTCAGCTTGAAGGCCTGGCGGCTGAGGGTCTCGGCGTTGGGGTTCTGCAACACCAGCAACTCGGCGGCGGTAGGCGGGGTCTGGGCGAGCGAGAGTGGTGGCATGTCGAGCGTCTCCTGGATGAAGAGGTCTATGTAGGATAACGGAGACAGG
>CAZFUK010000658.1:0-3216 GCA_964522005.1 uncultured Anaerolineales bacterium
GCGTAAAAGACTCTCAGAAGTATAAACGGATTCAAAATCGGAATGTAACGCGAGTGGGCGAATGTTGCGGGACGGCGACACCTGTGGTAGAGTCGGAGGGCGGAGTCAGCCGACGCGAGGGAGTGGGTCATGGCACGGTGGCACGATTGGCTGTATCCCGCGCGCTGCGCGGGGTGCGGTGAGCCGGGGGACCTGATCTGCGCCGAGTGTCGGCGGAGCGTCCCTCGTCTGCCCGCGCTGGCCTGCCCGACCTGCCTGCACGAAGTGGCGCCGGGGGAGGTCTGCGGCCACTGCCAACAGACGCCCAACGGGCTGGATGGGCTGCGGGCAGTGGGGCGCTACGTCACGCCCCACGCGGACGAGGCGCGCTCCCCCTTCGCCGACATCATCCACGCCTTCAAGTATGAGGGCGTACACGCGCTGGCCGCCCCCCTGGGTGACTGGCTGACGGGCGCCCTGCTGGCCGACGCGCCGCCCGTTACCGCCGTTGTCCCGCTCCCCAGCCACCCGCGGCGCATCGCCGAGCGCGGCTACGACCACATCGCCCTGCTCGCTCACCGCGTCGCCCAGGGCATGGGTCGGCCCTATGTCGCCCACTGGCTCTACCGCGTCCGCCACACCCTCTCCCAGGCCGGCCGGAAGTTGTCGCCCGAAGCCCGGCGCGCCAACGTCGCCGACGCCTTTGTCGCCCGTCCCCTCCCGCCTGACTGCCACGTCCTCCTGGTGGATGACATCTACACCACGGGCGCGACCATGGCCGAGTGCGCCCGTACGCTGCGCGCGGCCGGCGCGGCGGGCGTGTGGGGCGCGGTGCTGGGCTGTGTCGCGCATTGACAGCCCGCGCCAAGGCTCGTATAATCAAGGCAGTTCCCTTCCAAGGAGGTCGCATGGAGCTCCGGATCATCAACCGCCATGCCGAAGTCTCTGATACCCTGCGCAACTATATCGAAAAAAAGATGACCAAATTCGACCGCCAATTGCCTAACCTGCAGGACATTACGGTCGAAGTCTCCAGCCAGACGTCACGCTCCCAGGGCGAATTGCACGTGGCCCAGGCCACCATGCACATCGGGCGCGAAGTGTTGCGTGCTGAAGTCCAGGCGACCGATGCGTTTGAAGCCATTGACGCCATGCTCGCCAAACTCCAGCGCCAGGTCGAACGCTATCGCGGCAAGCGCCAGGACCGCTGGCATGGCCGTGGGAACGCGGCCACGCCGACGCCTACAGTTGAGCTAGAGGTGGAGGAAACGGAGGTCGAAGAGGAGACGGAGGCGGAACCTGTGGTCCGCCGCAAGAGCTTCGCCGTCTATCCGATGCATGAAGACGAAGCCATCGAGCAGATGGAGCTACTGGGGCACGATTTCTTCCTCTATCAGAACCCGACGTCGGGCCAGGTCAACCTGATCTACCGCCGACGGGGCGGAGGCTACGGCATTCTCGAACCCGAAATGGCCTAGCCGAGGCCGTTAGATTTCGACCGTTGTCCGCGTCGAACGGCCAGGCTCAGGCAGCCCTGCCCAGGGCTGTGACGACCGTGTTGTGAAGGCCCGGTGCGCCTCGTCGGACGCTGTTCTGGCGAGGCGCTTGCTTGTCGAGGCATGCCTGTGTCAACGCCTAGCCCCTACCCCACCCTGTCTCCCGTGCCTGACGGCTCTGTTCTGGTGGGCGAGCCAGCCTGGCCGCCTGAGAAGCAAGAGGCGCAGGTCGCCCTAAAGACCCTCGACCACGCGCTGGCGGCCCTCCACGGCGCGCCGGCCCTGCCGGCCGACCTGGCGCAGACCCTCCAGAAGGCCCTGGAGGCGGCGGCCCAACTCCGCCACCTGCTGGGCCTCATCCCCCCCTCGCGGGGTCGGGTGCTCCTGGTGGATGAGACAGCGCAGCGGGCGGGGGATTGGACGGCGGCGTTGCAGAAAGCCGGCTTCAGCGTGGCGACCGCCGACACGGCCGAGGCGGCGCACGCGCAGGTGGGCGAGTGGGCGCCGCACCTGACCCTGCTGAGCCTGGGGCTGGCCCAGCAAGACGGCACGCTGTTTCCCGCGCTGCGTCGGGCGACGGACAGCCCGATTGTGGTCTTGACCGGCCGCGTCAACCTCCGCACGGCGACGGGCCACGTGCCGGACGCCGACGACTATTTCTCCGATATTACCCCCCTCGACCTGGCGGTGGAACGCGCCCAGGCCCTCCTCCAACGCCCGGCCCCCGACGAGACGCGGCTGGTCGTCGGCCCGCTGCGCATGGACCTGACCGGCCGTGTCGTCACCCTGGAGGACAAGCCCGTCCACCTGACGCCCATCGAGTACAACCTGCTCTATCACCTGGCGAGCCAGCCGGGCAAAATCCTCACCCACGAGCAACTGCTCCAGCGCGTCTGGGGCCCGGCCTACACCGACTCCAGCGACTACATCTGGGTTCACCTGAGCCGGCTGCGGCGCAAGCTGGCCCTACCCGGCCGCCCCTCGCTCATCATCACCGAGCGCGGCGTCGGCTACCGCCTGCGCGCCGTCGGCTACCAGCCGGTCCCTTAGCCCGACAGCCGCTTCATCAGCCGCCCTATCCACGGCACCCTGTCCACCAGCAGCCGCCCACCCACCGCGAAGTCGCGCGGCGGGTAGGGGTGGAAGCGGATGTTGATGCCCTCGCGCTGGCCCGGCGGCACGTCGAACAGTTCGGCCAGCACCGGCGTCAGCCCGGCTGCCACGCGGCGCTGCTTCCGCGCCGACATCCCCCAGTCCGACAACTCCACCGTCAGGTCCAGCGCGCCGCGCTCGGCGGGCGTGCGCCCGCCGATGAAGAGGTCGCCGGGGCCGTAGGGGAGGAAGTGGACAGTGGTGCGTTCGCGCAGTTCGTCGCGGGACAGCCGGGCGCGCGGGTCGTAGAACAGGTCGTTGACGGCGTCGGTCAGGCGGCGGGCGACGGCCTGGCGTCGCTCCGCGCTCAGTTCAGGGCAGGTAATACATAGATAGGGCATCGCCGTTTCCCTCACGAGATGGCGAACTGTATTTCGCGGGTCTTCTGGACCGCTTTGGATGCCTCCAGGATCTCGAAGCGCACGACTCGGCCGTCATACCCGAAGTCAGCGACTACGCCAGGCCGAATCTCGTCACTTTCCTTGATGCGCTCGTCGCGCAAGATAATGGTCAAGGAATCAGTTTCCTCATCGTATGTGATGCGCATCAGACCAGTCCTTTCAGGTACTTTCCAAGTTGGGATGTCTTA
>CAZFUK010000659.1:0-1194 GCA_964522005.1 uncultured Anaerolineales bacterium
CGCGGACACCTTGGGTAAGACGCACAGTCTGCGTCCCTCTTACCCCTTCATCCCGCTCAGTTCCAAGCCTCGTTCGCCTCTCACTGAGCACAAGGGGTCAGACGCAGCAGCGGATGCTATCTTACCCTCCTGGCTATCGCCAGGGTCTAATTACCGTTTGGCGTGGACAGGCTCGTGCGGTTGGCGCAGCAACAGCGTCAGGACCAGGGTTAGCGTCCACGACAGGGTGGCCAGGGTGATGCTAAAAGGCACGATGAGGATGGACGCGAAAAACACCAGGGGCGTTACCAGGCCGCGCTCGGTCTCCAGCCTAATAAGCCCAGGCTCAAGCCGTGGGTCTATCAGGCGGTAACCACTGGCAGCATACCACCACAGGAGAGCGCGCACCAGACCCGTCACGCCCACGCTGACAGCGTAGAAGACAATGGCGACACGCACGCTGGGGTAGGCCCCCATGACCGCCGTGGGGAAGGGTAAGAATGCGATGCACAACATCAGCAGAAGGTTGATCCAGATGAGACGGCGGTCATAGCGAACGATGTACTGGAACAGGCGGTGGTGGGCGACCCAGTAGACGCCAATCGCCATGAAGCTGATCAAGTAGCTAAAATACTTGGGCGCCAGGGCCAGCAAGGCGGACCCGAGTTCCTCGGCTGCGCGAGCCGGTTCCAGGTCAGGCACCCGAATCTCCAGCACAAGCAGGGTGATGGCAATGGCGAAGATGGCGTCGCTAAAGAAAACGATGCGGTCGAGCTGCTTGTCGTCCATCGGGTGAAGCTCAGTCACGTTCACACCTCATTGTTCCACGTTGTTGGCGAATAATACCCGCCTTTCCCACTCCGTCAAGAAGTAGCCACTCATCATGCGAGACGAGAAGGAGCTTGCTATGCCAGCGCCAACCAGAATTCAGCCAGGGCCGGGGCAGGAATCGGTGTGGGACTATCCTCGTCCCCCACGTGTCGAGGATAGCGCGAAACACCTTCAGATCTACTTCAACGGCGTCTTGATTGCCGACACCCGCCGGGCGAAGCGCGTCCTGGAGACGAGCCACCCGCCGGTGTACTACTTTCCGCCCGAGGACGTGCGGATGGAATACCTGGCGATGACACGGCGGGCGACTGTCTGCGAGTTCAAGGGCCGCGCCGGTTACTACTCAGTGGCCGTCGGCGACCAGACCGCGCTCAACGCCGCCTG